>CANHLB010000073.1 GCA_947461335.1 Burkholderiaceae bacterium
CTTGATTGGCTTGTTTACTAAGCTGATTTCAGATCTTTGCTATGTTTATATTGATCCTCGCATTCAGTTCGGTGCTGGAGGCGGGTCATGAATCGTTGGCAGCGCTTTAAACATAGTCGCGTTGGCTATGCCAGTTTATGGATCTTCATGATCCTATTTGGTTTATCGATGTGCGCTGAACTTATTGCGAATGACAAGCCTTTGGTTGTGCGTTATGAAGGACATTTTTATTTTCCGATTGCCAAAAATCAACCAGAAACAGTATTTGGAGGTGACTTTTCTACGCCAACTGATTTCTTAGATCCTGATATTCGGCGCAATATTACGAGCAATGGAAACTGGGCAATTTACCCCCCAATTCACTATAGCTACGAGACACTAAATTATTTCTCAAAAGTACCTAATCCTGCGCCACCTTCTTGGGAAAACTGGTTGGGTACGGATGATCGTGGGCGCGACGTATTATCTCGACTTATTTATGGATTCCGTTTATCCATCTTGTTTGGTTTGGCACTCACAATAGTAGGAGTGAGTGTGGGCATCATCACTGGATCTCTTATGGGATTCTTTGGCGGTAAGTTTGATTTGGTCTCACAACGCCTGATAGAAATTTGGTCGGCGATGCCAGAGTTATATCTGTTGATTATTTTTGCCTCTATTTTTAATCCAAGCGTTTCTTTGTTGATTATTCTGCTAGCAGCATTTGGTTGGATGGGCCTGTCTGACTATGTACGCGCAGAGTTCTTCCGCAATCGCGCCCTAGAGTATGTTCGAGCAGCGCGAGCGCTAGGTTTAACGAATGTGCAAATCATGTGGCGCCATATTCTGCCAAACAGCTTAACTCCAGTGATTACCTTTTTACCATTTAGGATGAGTGCGGCCATTCTGTCATTAACAAGTTTGGATTTCTTGGGTCTAGGCGTACCGCCAGGAACCCCAAGCTTAGGTGAGCTGCTCTCTCAAGGTAAGGGTAATTTAGATGCTTGGTGGATCTCCTTATCTACCTTTGTGGTTTTGGTTGCGACCTTACTATTGCTAACCTTCATGGGCGAGGCTTTACGCGATGCCTTTGATTCGCGTAAATCTGGCGCAATGAGTGGAGCTCGCTCATGAGCTTATTGCACTATGAGGATCTCTCTATTTCTTTTGGGTCAGGGCGTCGTGAAAAGTTTGCTGTAAATCATCTTGATTTGGATATTGGCATTGGAGAGCGTGTTGCGCTGGTGGGAGAGTCTGGTTCCGGTAAAACTTTAACTGCGCTAGCTCCGTTACGGCTGGAGCCGGAGGGTGCCCATGTATCTGGAAAGATATTGTGGAATCGGAAGGACGGGCAGGGCACCGTCGACTTACTTTCATTGCCAATTCAAGATATCCGTGAAATCCGTGGTCGAGAAATTGCCATGGTATTTCAGGAGCCGATGACAGCACTCAATCCTTTATTTACGGTAGGCAATCAAATTATTGAAGCTGTCCAGATTTATCAGCCACTCATTTCTAAGGCGGATTGCATCGATGCCGCGATTGATTTACTCAAAAAGACGGGCATCCCAGAACCTGAGCGCCGCTTTCATTCCTATCCACATCAACTCTCAGGTGGCCAAAGACAGCGCGCCATGATCGCGATGGCTTTAGCTTGTAAGCCGCGACTTCTCATTGCAGATGAACCCACTACCGCATTAGATGTGAGTTTACGTTTGCAGATTTTGGATTTGCTGAAGGAGCTTCAAGAAGAATCTAAGGATCAAGGTGGTATGGGTATTTTATTAATTACCCATGATCTCAATTTGGTAAAACATTTTGCTCAGCGGGTGGCGGTGTTAAACCAAGGGAACTTGATGGAGTCGGGCTCCACCAAGCAGGTGTTTACTCAGCCAACTGACCCCTATACAAAAGCGCTAGTCAATAGTGAGCCAGTGCGTGATTTAGCGCCTGTGATGCCTTTAGCGCCCGTGCTCCTAAAGACAGAGGATTTATCGGTGGCCTATCCAAGTTCAGAGTCTAGTTCTTGGTTTAAAAAGGCGCCCCCGCATAAGGTCTTGAGAAAAGTTAGTTTTGCTCTAAAGCAGGGCCAAACGATCGGCGTCATTGGCGAGTCAGGCTCAGGTAAAACAACACTAGGTATGGCGGTGCTCGGTTTGTTGGGTGATTCTGCGGCGCAAGTAACGGGAGATGTTGATGTTCTTGGTAGTGATTGGCAAACACTGAAACCAGTAGAGCGTCGCGCTATGCGCTCAAGCTTACAAGTGATTTTTCAAGATCCATTCGGCTCGCTATCTCCGCGTATGAATGTGATGCAGATTGTGTCTGAAGGATTAGATATTCACTTTCCAAAACTTTCAGCAGTTGAGCGTGAAAATCGCGTAGTGGATATTCTGAAAGAAGTTGGTATTGATCGCTCAGCGCTGACTCGCTACCCACATGAATTTTCTGGTGGACAAAGACAGAGGATTGCGATTGCGAGAGCGCTAATCCTGCGCCCACAAATTTTGGTTTTAGATGAACCTACTTCAGCCTTAGATGTCTCCATTCAAAAACAAGTGCTCGCGCTGCTGACCGAATTACAGAAGAAGTACAACTTGGCTTATCTCATGATTAGCCATGATTTAGCGGTTATTAGGGCAATGTCGCATGAGGTGATGGTTCTTAAGGCCGGTAAAGTGGTGGAGTTTGGGGATACTGAAACCATGATCAAACATCCCCGTCAAACCTATACCAAAGAGCTTTTTGCGGCTGCTGAGCTTACTTAAATGGGCTAATTTGGTGCATTAGCCCCATTTTAAGGATAAATCATCTTTATAAACATAGACTTAAGGCTACAGTCAGTTCTAGGTTAATTAAGGCTTATTTGTTAAACTGATCAGATGTCACTGAAAAAAGCACTTCTATCTCAGGTTCTGGGTCTCTCCCTAGGATTATTAGTTTCTTTTTCGTCCTTCGCCGCAGATACGCCAAGTGAGTCATCTGTTGAGGCGGTCGTTCCTAAAGAAAGTATGTTCCAAGCGGGGCGATCCTACATCTCCCGTGTCTCTGATCGTTTGGTCGATACCGTCTCTGGAAAATCTGAAGAGCTAATCAATCGCGCCATGGAAGTTATTGGTGTGCGCTATCGCTGGGATGCAGAATTACCCCAGTCCGGTTTGGACGGCAGTAGCTTTGTAGGTTACGTGTTCAAGGATAAGCTCGGATTTTTATTGCCGCGCAAGTCTACGCAGATGAGTAGAGTTGGTAAGCCAGTGAATCGTGATGAACTGCAACCGGGCGATCTCGTATTTTTCAATACGATGCGATTAACCTTTTCACACGTCGGAATTTATGTCGGCGACAATAAATTTATTCACTCTCCCTCTAAGGGCACAGCTGTGCGGGTGGATGATCTCAGTAGTCTGTATTGGGATAAGCGCTTTGATGGTGCACGTCGCCTAGATGGTAGCGACACTCTTGATGATGCAGAGCGCAAAGAACTGCTCAATGAAGTTAAAAACCTAAAGCGTAAGTCACGTAGTTTGTAGAAAAGGCTAACGCTTAAACCAGCGTATGCTCTTCTAGCCATTGCTTAAGGGCGAGATCAATCTTTGTTTGCCATCCTGCCCCCGTTGCCCTAAATGATTCAACTACTTCGCTAGATAAGCGAATCGTTGTTGAAATTTTAGTTGGAGCTGTTTGCGCCCCTCTAGTTTTACGTGAAGCAAGTTTTTGTTGCAAGGACTTAGGAAGTGAGTTGATTTTTTTGGAGGCTTTTAGTTCAGCTGCCGTCCACTCAAAATCCTCTGTGTCTTTCTTAATTTTTTTGTTCATAGTTTGCTACCTCTCGTTTATTGGCTTTCCTAAAACTAATGACGCGAATACCATTTTCAGTTTCAGTAAAAACTAAGGCGTGTAGCCTGTTACCGAGATAACCAATTGCACGCCGACGGATCTCTCCATAGTCTTTTCTTTTGTCGATGGTGTAACTGGCCGTCTCAAAATCAAAATTAACCACCTCGTCAAAGGAGAGATTGCGGTTATTGATGTTGTATAAGTTTTTAGGTCGGTCATAAGTAATTTCCATATATCTAATTGTAGCTACAATTAGATATATGGAAATATACCATGCCTATAAAAAGGCCATCGGAATTAAGGGGTTTATCCCCTCAGCTTTTCCTTGATCAAAGCCATTTGCTCCTGAGTGGCTGCCTCTCCCGCAAGAATTGCCGCGTTTCTGGATCTAAAGTCACCACCACTCATTTGTTTTAGTTGGGGGGTGATAACAATATCGGCACTTTTTAACTCGTACTGATTAATACTTCTTTGCATAATTGAAATGGTGTGCTGAAGGATGCCGAATGTACCGCTTGCATCTTGATGAACAGGTTCAGAAGAGATGTTGACAGCGATCACCAGGGTTGCTCCCATTTGTCTGGCATAGCTTACCGGTACTGGAGCGACTAATCCTCCATCGACATATTCTTTGCCACCAATAACGGTAGGTTGAAAGACGCCAGGCACACTACACGATGCTCGAACAGCTTGACCGGTATTGCCACTTCTAAAAAGTACACCTTTGCCTGATTGCAGTTCTGTTGCAACAATACCAAGTGGAATCTGCATTTGTTCAATCGTTTTATTTTGTACTTCGCGATTGACCATATTTTGTAAGGCATCGCCTTTGATAAGTCCACCAAAACGTCCAGCAAAGGGCAGACCCCAGTCGGCAATAGTAGCTTCATCAAGATTGAGGGCTAGGCGATTGAGCTCATTGCCTGTTGCGCCTGAGGCAAACAGAGCGGCAATCACGCTACCAGCGCTGCTGCCAACCACAATGTCGGGTCGAATACCCTGAGCTTCTAATGCCTTAATGACGCCCACATGGGCAAAACCTCTAGCTGCTCCAGCCCCAAGCACTAGACCAACCACCGGTTTTTTGCCCCCCATTAAACTGCAGGAGCTCAGCCCGGATGCCCCTAAAATGGCGCCTAAGCTAATCCCCAAGCCCAACAAACGACGGCGCTCAGGGGAGTTGACAGTCGCAAATGGCTTAATCAGGGGTTTTGGTGAAATATTATGCATATAGCTATTGTATTGAGCCTACCTTATAATGGATGCACGGTGAACGAAAAGGACTTCGTTTCGGCGCGAACCAATCCCCCAACTAGAATTTAAGAGATGGATTGTTCGTAGTAGCTAGATAACACCACAAACCCATTACTGAAATACATTTTTTAAAGCCCCATCAGGATATTCCTGATAGCCCGAATTTTATGGACGATCACAACAAGCGCGTAATTGAAACAGCTCTCCTGTGCGCACAGGAACCACTCAGTGTCGCTGATTTGTCTCGCTTATTTGTTGAAGACGTCACCACCGTAGAAATCAATGAAGCCTTGGTTGAACTTCAGCACGCCTGGGATAACAAAGGAATGGAGCTGGTACATATTGCGACTGGCTGGCGTTTTCAGAGTCGTTTATCAATGCGCGAGTACTTAGATCGTTTAACCCCCGAGAAGCCACCAAAGTATTCTCGGGCGGTGATGGAAACCTTGGCCATTATTGCTTATCGTCAACCAGTTACTCGTGGCGAGATTGAAGAAATTCGTGGTGTTGCGGTAAGTAGCAATGTAATGAAGCAGTTGGAAGATCGAGGTTGGGTAGAAGTGATTGGCCATAAAGAGACTATTGGTCGTCCGGGTTTGTACGCCACTACTAAAGAATTTTTAGATGATCTGAGCTTGACTAATTTACAAAGCCTGCCAATTTTGGAAGATGCTGCGCCAATGGCAGCAGCAGAACAGTTGGGTCAAGCCATTATCGAATTTGATGCCGATGCCACCGTAGAAACGGTGATCATTAGTGAAGGCGAAGAGGCAGTTGAAGATCCAGTAAATGAAGCAGTAGAAGAAGTTACTCCTGAGTCTGAAGAGCATTCAGACGAAACAAAACCATAATTAATGACAAGCTCTAACGAAAACGATTCATCCCCGGTAGTCACTCCATCGGCAATTCCATCTAGCGCTGACGCTGGCCCATCCAATGAGGGTGGCACTAAAGCGGAAGGTCGCGAGGGTGGTGAGCGTGGACCAAGACATCCGCGTCGTGCTGGGACTGGGAAGCATCCATTTAATAAGAAGCGTCCTTTCAATAAGGATCGGCCACGTCGTGAGGGTGATGCCCCCCATACTCCTAGAGAGGGCGGTAATTCAACTGCCAAATTAGCTCCAAATCCTGCTGATATTGAAGCTTTATTTGCTTCGGTAGTTTCAGGTGAATTTGACGCTGCTTTAGATGCTCCAGAAGTATTAGAGGCAAAAAACCCTGACGGCTTTAATGAGAGTGAGATTTCTCATCAGACTGGTGCAGAAAGACGTGCGCAACGTGCGCAAGGATCACGTGAAGACGAAGATCCAGATGCACCTACCGAAGAAGAAGTAAGTAGTTTGCAATTTGCGAATGTTGATGAGTTGCCGCTCAGTATGCGTGATGAAGTTTGGTCAGATCTTGATGGCTTAGATGATGATGCGGATGATGAGGATACCGTCAAACTTCACAAAGTATTAGCTGACGCTGGTATGGGTTCTCGCCGTGATATGGAAGACTTAATTATTCAAGGTCGGGTTTCAGTTAATGCATTGCCAGCACATATTGGGCAACGTATTGGTCCAACCGATCAAGTACGTATTAACGGTAAACCAGTTCATCGCAAGATTCAGACTAAGCCGCCACGCGTGATTCTGTATCACAAGCCTGCTGGTGAAATCGTGAGTCAATCCGATCCAGAAGGCCGTCCTACGGTTTTCGATCGCCTGCCAAAGCCACGTCAAGGCCGTTGGATCGCAGTGGGTCGTTTGGACTTTAATACCGAAGGCCTTTTGTTATTCACCACCTCTGGTGAGTTGGCAAATCGTCTCATGCATCCACGTTATGGTGTGGAGCGCGAATATGCAGTCCGCATTTTGGGAGAGCTTGGGCAAGACTCAATGGCGCAACTCAAGAGCGGGATCAAGTTAGATGATGGCCAAGCAAAATTCTTACGACTTGCAGTAGGTGGTGGCGATGGCGCAAATCGTTGGTATCACGTTGCTTTGACTGAAGGCCGTAATCGCGAAGTACGTCGCATGTTCGAAACAGTAGGACATACCGTGTCACGTTTGCTTCGTACGCGTTATGGCATGTTCTTATTGCCTCCACGATTAAGACGCGGCAAATGGGAGGAAGTACCTCCTGAGGGCGTTGCTAATCTCATGAAGTCAGCTGGCTTAAAAGTACCTCAAGCCCAAGATAAAAGTCGCAATCCCAGTGGCAATCATCGGGAACGCGGTGCTGCAGCAGGCGGTGATTTCCAGCCCGATCCAATGCAAACCTCGGTTTCTTATTGGGGCTCACGCGATGCCTTAACCCTCGCTAGCGGCCACAATGGCATGACCCATCAGGGCAGAAATGCCAATCCTGGTGGCGGTGCAGGTGAAGGGCGTGGCCCCTTCCGTGGTCGCACCCAAGGTGGTAGACCTGGTCAAGGCGGACAGGGAGGCCAAGCGGGGAATGGCCAAGGTCAAAACCGGAATAAAGGCAAAAAAGTGCACCATGGCCAATCTGCTTTTGTTACTGCTGCCCCTCAAAGTCCCGGAAATGGACCTAAAAGGAATGCACCAAAAGGTCGAAAACCCTTCAACAAGGGCCCTAGAAAGCCCCGCACTCCTGGCGAAAGCTTCTGATTTCTAACAGATTTCCTTAAAAATCAGCTATAATTTTGGACTGACAGCAAGTTTTTGCTGTTTTTAGTTGTTACCGACTGATGTTGCGATCAACGTAAGTCGGCCTGTTCTGAATTTCGAGAATATGGGCTTCAAAGCCCATTTTTTTTTGCCATTTTGGTATGAAGGGAAGTCGTGAAGGATCAGCAGGTCATTTCTGCAGAGCTGGAAAACTTAGGTTACGCCTTGGTCGATATCGAGCGTGAAGC
>CANHLB010000074.1 GCA_947461335.1 Burkholderiaceae bacterium
AAATTTATCCATCCGAGTTGAGGTAGTAGGGCCTGCAGGACCAACTGCCTCATCACGCACGGGATCTACTGGACCAACGTAATAGATGATGCGATTCTTAAAGCTCACTGGCAACTCTTCACCTTTAGCCAGCATATCGGCAATCCGTTTATGGGCAGCATCACGACCAGTCAAAATCTTGCCATTCAATAACAAGGTATCGCCAGGTTTCCAGCTCGCGACTTCTTCGGGGGTCAAGGTGTTTACATTGACGTGCTTCGATTTTTTAGTATCTGGAGTCCAAGTGACATCTGGCCAATCCGATAGGGATGGCTTTTCTAGTTTGGCTGGACCATCGCCATGTAGGTGGAAATGGATGTGACGGGTAGCAGCACAGTTTGGAATCATGGCTACAGGCAGGGAGGCCGCATGAGTTGGGTATTCCATAATCTTGACATCAAGTACTGTTGTCAAACCGCCCAGTCCTTGCGCACCAATGCCTAATTTGTTTACTTTGTCATAAATCTCGAGACGTAATTCCTCTGCGCGCGTCTTCGCACCACGAGCAATCAACTCTTGAATATCTACAGGCCCCATTAAAGATTCTTTTGCCATCAACATGGCTTTCTCAGGAGTGCCACCAATCCCGATACCTAAGATACCAGGAGGACACCAACCTGCACCCATAGTGGGAACTGTCTTTACAACCCAGTCAACGATAGAGTCTGAAGGATTGAGCATGACCATCTTGGCCTTGTTTTCAGAGCCACCACCTTTAGCTGCACAAATCACCTCAACATCATCGCCAGGAACGATTTCATAATGGATTACAGCAGGAGTGTTATCACCCGTATTTTTGCGTTTACCAGCTGGGTCAGCTAATACTGAAGCGCGCAACATATTTTCTGGATTGAGATAAGCGCGACGCACACCTTCATTCACCATCTCAGAAATACTCATCGTGGCATCAGACCATTGGACATTCATGCCAATTTTCAGAAACACGACTGCAATGCCAGTGTCTTGACACATTGGGCGGTGGCCTTCTGCGCACATGCGGCTATTGGTCAAGATTTGAGCCAAGGCATCTTTGGCTGCTGCACCTTGTTCAAGCTCGTAAGCCTTGCCCATGGCAGTAATAAAGTCCTTGGGGTGATAGTAGGAGATGAACTGGAATGCATCTGCAACGCTTTGAATCAGGTCATTTTGTTTGATATTTGTCATATTTTTTGCTTAATTTGTCAGGTTTGACCTATTTTAAGGGTTTGCCATAGAGCAAATCCGGGGTGTTTTCCCTTATCTTCTAGGGTCTTGAGGGTAGAAACCCACCATTTTCCGACATTTTTGCAAAATAGATTATTTCATTGAGGGCTGTGAAGCATGGAACCATTAAAGCAAGAAAACCGCATTTTTCATCCACCTGCAGACTTTGTAAAGGGTGCAGCCATTCCGGGTATGGATGCATATAACAAGCTTTGTAATGAAGCTAGTGCTGATTATGACGGTTTTTGGGGCCGTCTTGCTAAAGAAAATATCTATTGGAAGAAGCCATTCACTAAAGTTTTGGATGAGTCCAAGGCGCCTTTCTATAAATGGTTTGAAGATGGCACCACCAATGCTTCTTATAACTGCTTAGATCTCCAAGTCCAAAATGGATTGGGTGATAAAAAAGCCATTATTTTTGAAGCTGATGACGGAACAGTCACTAACGTTAGCTATAAAGACCTGCTCGACCGCGTTTGCAAAATGGCAAATGCCTTACGCAAAATGGGCATCAAGTCTGGTGACCGCGTCATTATTTATATGTCGATGTCGATTGAAGGCATTGTGGCAATGCAAGCTTGTGCTCGTATTGGTGCAATCCACTCAGTGGTGTTTGGGGGATTTTCAGCAAAATCCTTACAAGAACGAATTGTTGACGTAGGTGCTTGCGCAGTGATTACTGCTGATGAACAATTTCGTGGCGGTAAATCTTTGCCTCTCAAAGTGATTGTGGATGAAGCACTTGCGCTAGGCGAATGCGAAAAAATTAAAAACGTCATCGTATACAAGCGGACCGGCGGAAATATTCCGATGACTGCTGGTCGTGACTCTTGGATGCATGAGGTAACTGCCAAAGAGTCAACTACTTGCGAGCCAGAGTGGGTGAGTGCTGAGCATCCATTGTTCATTTTGTATACCTCAGGATCGACTGGCAAGCCAAAGGGTGTGCAACACTCCACCGGTGGCTATCTCCTGTGGGCCATACTCACCATGAAGTGGACTTTTGATATCAAGCCAGATGATATTTTCTGGTGTACCGCTGACATTGGTTGGGTAACCGGTCACTCCTATATTACTTATGGCCCACTCGCAGTAGGCGCCACCGAGATTGTGTTTGAAGGCGTACCAACTTATCCAAATGCTGGCCGTTTCTGGGACATGATTCAAAAGCATAGCGCAACCATTTTCTACACAGCGCCAACTGCAATTCGTTCTTTGATTAAAGCCTCGAGCAATGATGAAGCAGTTCATCCAAAGAGCTACGACTTATCATCCTTGCGACTCTTAGGCTCAGTAGGTGAACCAATTAATCCTGAAGCATGGATGTGGTACTACGAGAATGTGGGTGGTTCACGTTGCCCAATTGCAGACACTTTCTGGCAAACCGAAACTGGTGGTCATATGATTTCACCATTACCAGGTGCTACCCCAATGATTCCGGGTTCATGCACATTGCCATTGCCTGGTATTCAGGCAGCGATTGTTGATGAAGCAGGTGCAGATGTACCAAATGGTCAAGGCGGCATCTTAGTTGTGAAGCGCCCCTGGCCTTCGATGATCCGCAATATTTGGGGCGACCCAGACCGTTTTGTGAAGTCCTATTTCCCAGAAGAGTTGGGTGGCACTTTATATCTAGCTGGTGACGGTGCAATTCGGAATAAAGACACTGGATACTTCACTATTACTGGTCGCATCGACGATGTCTTAAATGTTTCTGGTCACCGTATGGGAACCATGGAAATTGAATCTTGCTTAGTTGCCAATCCATTGGTTGCTGAGGCGGCAGTAGTTGGTCGTCCAGATGAACTTACGGGTGAAGCAATTTGCGTCTTTGTTGTTCTTAAAGGCGGCCGTCCTACCGGAGATGCTGCTAAAAAGATTGCGACGGAATTGCGTAATTGGGTCGGCAAAGAAATCGGACCAATTGCTAAACCAAAAGATGTGCGCTTTGGCGATAACTTGCCTAAGACCCGCTCAGGCAAGATCATGCGTCGTCTCTTGCGTGTGATTGCTAAGGGTGAGGAAGTGACTCAAGATACATCTACCCTTGAGAATCCTGCGATCTTGGAGCAACTCAAAGAGGCTCTTTAAGGAGTTTCTCTAAGGATTGGGGCAAACACCCTAAGGCAATCGTATAATCATCGATTCCGGAAGGGTGGATGAGCGGTTTAAGTCACACGCCTGGAAAGCGTGCGTAGGTTAATAGCCTACCGCGGGTTCGAATCCCGCCTCTTCCGCCAAGCAGTATCAAAACCACCTTCGGGTGGTTTTTTGTTGTCAGACAAGGCTATGTAAAAGTATAGTAGTGACAAATTGTTTGTTTTTAGCGGTTTAATGCACAAGATCAACTCACTTCATATCTAAATCAGAATTTTGCTACATCAATTTTAATTGTTAAATTTAAGAAGAGGTTTTTTTGGCCTCTTCAGTTCAGTCGACATGGCCAACACCTTTTTATACTGAAAACCTAAGGATTCATAGCTGATTTGAATTATGATGGCCCTAAGAACAATGCAGACGCAGAAATTATTCGAAGCAATCAGGGTCCTTGTACCAAAGCAACTGCTATTTATTAATTACCTGTAGATTTATTGAGAGACCAGTATTCATGCATACATTTTTAAAAGTATTGACGTCCAGTGCGATGCTTCTACTTTTAAGTGCTTGCGGAGGAGGCTCCTCTTCTAGTGATTCTTCTTCAACCCCTGCCGTTTCAACCACTGGCTGGACTTGGGTTGGTGGCAGTAAATATAGCGGGGCATATAGTTATAACTTCACGGCCCAGGGCGAAGGTAGCGCGCTCAATATGCCTGGTGCGCGAAGCACGTCAGTTAGTTGGGTTGATCGTGATGGTAATTTTTGGCTATTTGGTGGTTTAACTGAGAATGCATTGACATTTCTAAGTGACCTTTGGAAATACAATCCCAAAACTAAAGAGTGGGCTTGGTTAAAAGGTTCTCTCACCACCAATACTGTTGGCAATTACGGCACTCAGAATATTTCTGCTTCTAGCAATGCACCTGGCGCTCGCATTGGACCTGTAGCATGGACAGATACCAATGGCAATCTTTGGATGTATGGCGGATTTGGTTATGGAGAGGCTGGTGGCTTAAATGCAATTGGCACCTTAAATGACTTATGGAAATACAGCATTGCGACAGGGCTTTGGACATGGGTGTCAGGCAGTAAATTGGTGAACCAAGTTCCAGCCTATGTAACCAAAGATGTTGCAAGTACTTCAAACACTCCAGGAGGAATTGTGGGTGCTAATGGATGGATCACTAGTAATGGACGCCTCTGGATTTTTGGAGGCGCTGCTGATGCTGCATTAACTATTACCTATAACAATCTATGGGAATTTAACCCGAGCGATTCTACTTGGACCTTCAGGGGTGGTGCCGGTAAAAATGGTGCTTCAAGCTACCTCACGAATTCTGCAGGAGTATATGGCACCAAGACAGTGAGTGCTGCTGCGAATCAACCGGGCTCTAGATTAGATGCGGTGAGTTGGCTCGATAGTTCCGATAATTTATGGTTCTTTGGTGGAAATGGTTGGGATAGTGCTGGTAGCAGTGCTGCCATTCTGAATGACCTGTGGAAGTACAACATCACTACCAAGCAATGGACTTGGATGAATGGTAATAATGTGAATAATGCCTTTGCTACCTACGGTACGCTTGGTGTGCCAGCGAGCTCCAATACTCCAGGTGCTCGTTGGTATCGTAGTCCATTTGCATGGGTAGATACCTCTGGAAGCTTTTGGATGTTTGGCGCTGATGGTAATGGTGCAACTAAGAGCGGCTTGCTAAACGATTGGTGGAAATACAATGCTTCTACCAATCAGTGGACTTGGGTCAGTGGTAGCAATGAGCCTGGTGCCAATTCTGTTTATGGCACGTTAGGAGTGTCGACTGTAAGTAATCAACCGGGCTCACGCAAGGATACGATCGGTTGGTCAGATACCTCGGGTAATCTATGGATGTTTAGCGGTTACGGACCTGATGCATCAGGATCATCTGGATACCTCAATGATTTATGGAAGTTTACCCAATAATGAAAATCTTGCAAACCTTTGGGCTTCTACTAGCTTGTAGCTTGCTACTATCTTGTGGAGGGAGTAGCTCAGGAGGGGGAGCTGGATCTAGTTCCAGTACGACCCCAAATATTTTGTTCGTCATCATGGATGATGTAGGTATTGATCAGATGGAATCATTTGGTTATGGTGGCCTTAATCCACCAAATATGCCCAACATAGCTCTGGTCGCAAATGCTGGTATTCGCTTTAGAAATACTTGGTCAATGCCGGAGTGTTCCCCAGGCCGAGCAGCAGCATTTGTTGGGCGATATCCATTTCGAACCAATATCCCTGGTGCTATCGGAAAGTATGACTTAGCAAATTCGCAACTATCACCCTACGACATGACTACGCCAAAGCTGCTTAAAAACGCAAACTACGAAAGCGGCATGTTCGGAAAATTCCATATAGCGGGCCCTGACAACTATCCTGATGGTTACGGTGCCCCTGGAGCTCTTGGTTGGGATTATTTTTATGGGTGGGTAGATGGTTTGCCTGGATCAATTGATACAACTGCAGGCGGCGTATCTACTCTAACTGGACAAACCTATCAATGTGGTTTTGTCCCAGGACCTACTTTTTCAAACGGAGCAGCTACTGGCGCTTGCTACCAGTCGAATAATTCTTGTAGCGTGATTAGTGTTGTCTCTGCTGGTGGCGACGCACCTGGCAAGGCCTGCGCTTCAAAAGGGGGTATTTTTGTACCAAACGAATCTTGTCAGAGTACGGCTCCATCAGCATTAACCTTTAATCAACAGAATGCTTACTATGTTTCGCCTCTCATCATTAATCAGGGCTCTAGTGTGACGCAAGTACCTTTGACTGACTCTCGCAGTCGAGGCTATCGTTCAACAATCGAAGCAAATGCTGCCATTAGCTGGATTAATGGTCGCAGTGCATCTAAGCCTTGGATGGCAACAGTCAGTTTCACTGCCTCGCATACACCCCTTCAACAATCTCCTTCGAGCTTAGCCCCATTAACCCCCGCAACTGCTGAAGCCGTGAACTGTCAAAGTATGAGTTTACTGGGCCAACATGTGTTGCAAAATCAAGTAACCGAAGCAATGGATACCGAATTTGGGCGCATCCTGCTAGAGACTGGTTTGGCCACTAAAGGTGTGGATGGTAAATTGATTTATGACCCCAAGGCAAGCAACACCATGATTGTGATTGTTGGTGACAATGGAACGTTAGGTGGTTCGGTTAATGCGCCATTTAATCCGCAGCGTGCTAAGGGCACAGCTTATCAAACTGGCATTTGGGTTCCTTTGATTGTCTCTGGCCCATTAGTAAATCAGCCTAACCGTGAAGTTAATCATATGGTGAATATGGTTGATGTATTTCAGTTGTTTGGGGAAATTGCAGGATTAGATGTGCCAGCACTGGTTCCGAGGGTAATTGATTCAGCCCCTTTAATGGCCTATCTCACCAATGTAAAACAAGCGGCTATTCGCACTGTCAATTTCGCCATGGGTAGCTATAACATTCAAGCGAATGGTGGGCGCAACGGTCCCTGTGTCATGAGTGGATCCTCTTGTACTCAAGTGCCTATTACAAAAAGTGTTTGCGAAGATAATTCTGGCGTTTGGTGGGGACCGGGATACACCGATTCAACCGTCATTAGTAATGGCGGCGTTGGTTATAAATCCTGTTGCGAGGTGAACCAGGCAAAGTATCGTGCAGGTGGATCATCCGCTTTAATCCAAATTATTCCTGAGACTACTTATGGTGTTCGTAATGAAAAATATAAGCTTGTACAGAATACGACCCAAAATTATGATTCGACCATTGACAGCTGTATTGATCCAGTCACTAAAAAACCTTTTACCATTACCACCACAGAGCTTTTTGAGATAAATCAAGATGTACCATTGCCGAAAATTGATAATACGGCTCTTGATTATTCCGCTAGCTCTACATTGACGGCAATTTATAATGACCTATTATCGAAACTGAACTCAATTCTGGCCTCACAACCACCGTGCCCGGGCGACACTAATATAGATGGCTTAGTAAACGCAGAGGATCTTAGTATTTGGCAGAAATTGTTGGTGTGGGCGGCATCGAGTTGGGCTGACTTTAATTATGATGGCCTTACTAATGCGGCTGATGCTCAGATTATTCGCGCTAATATTGGCACCTGTCCCAAAGCAACAGCGGTATATTAAAGATTGAGGTTCATTAATCAGCGCCACACCATCTTTCTTGCTGTCGCATTAGCGGTAGCCGGAAGTATTGGCGCCTACTGGTATCTTCATCGGGACAATATTCCCGCTTTAACTCCGCCGGTCATTATTCAAAGTGATGGCAAGAATGCCCCCTTAGGAATGGTATTGATTCCAGGTGGTGAGTTCTTAATGGGTAGTGATTCTAAAAAAGCCCAGGTCAACGAGAAGCCAGTACACCGAGTAAAAGTCAATGGTTTTTGGATGGATAGTACCCATGTCACAAACGATCAGTTCGCCCAGTTTGTGAAAGAAACCAATTACCGCACTACTGCAGAGCAGATTCCGGATTGGGAGACGATCAAAGTGCAATTGCCTCCAGGCATACCAAAACCTCCAGCCTCCGTTTTTGTTCCAGGGGCCATGGTATTCATTGGAACTAAAGATAA
>CANHLB010000075.1 GCA_947461335.1 Burkholderiaceae bacterium
TCACAGCTAAAGCGCGCGCTGCACTTGGCTTGCCAGCTTCTACAGAATTCCGTATCCCTGTTAGCCCGCCCGATAACAAAAAAGGTTTCAGCTTGGCGCAAAAGATGGTTGGCCGTGCTTGTGGATTACCTGAGGGTCAAGGCGTACGCCCAGATACTTATTGCGAGCCACACATGACAACAGTCGGCTCACAAGACACCACTGGCCCAATGACTCGTGATGAATTGAAAGATTTGGCTTGCTTAGGATTCTCTGCTGACTTGGTAATGCAGTCTTTCTGCCATACATCCGCATATCCAAAACCAGTAGACATTCGCACACACCATGAGTTGCCAGCGTTTATGACTAACCGTGGCGGTGTTGCATTGCGTCCAGGTGATGGAGTGATCCATAGCTGGTTGAACCGTTTGCTCTTGCCAGATACCTGCGGTACTGGTGGTGATAGCCATACCCGCTTCCCAATCGGTATCTCATTCCCTGCCGGATCTGGCTTAGTTGCTTTTGCAGCAGCTACTGGTGTGATGCCATTAGATATGCCTGAGTCTGTATTAATTCGCTTCAAGGGCAAGATGCAACCTGGTATTACATTACGCGACCTAGTTAACGCGATTCCGTTATATGCCATTAAAAAAGGTTTATTGACAGTTGAAAAGCAAGGTAAGAAAAATATTTTCTCTGGCCGTATTCTGGAAATTGAAGGTTTGCCTGACCTCAAAGTAGAACAAGCATTTGAGTTATCTGATGCTTCTGCTGAACGTTCTGCCGGCGGATGCGCGGTTCAGTTGAGTAAAGAACCCATCATTGAATATATGCAATCGAACATCACTTTAATGAAATGGATGATTGCTAATGGTTACGAGGACAAGCGCACTTTAGGTCGCCGCATCAAGGCAATGGAAGCTTGGATTGCTAAACCTGAGTTACTAAAAGCTGATGCCAATGCTGACTACAAAGAAATCATTGAAATCGATATGAACGAAATCAAAGAGCCAATCTTGGCCTGCCCTAACGATCCAGATGATGTGAAGTTTCTCTCTGAAGTTGCTGGTGAAAAAATTGATGAAGTCTTTATTGGATCTTGTATGACCAATATCGGCCACTTCCGTGCTGCCGGTAAGGTTCTGGAAGGTAAGACAGATATTCCAACTCGCTTGTGGATTGCCCCTCCAACGAAGATGGATCAGATGGTTCTCACTGAAGAGGGTTATTACGGCATTCTAGGTCGCACCGGTGCCCGCATGGAAACTCCTGGCTGCTCACTCTGTATGGGCAACCAAGCACAGATGCGTAAGGGATCTACCGCAGTCTCCACCTCGACACGCAACTTCCCAAATCGATTGGGTATTGATACCCGCGTCTATTTAGCTTCTGCAGAACTAGCTTCTGTAGCTGCTCTATTGGGTCGCCTGCCAACCCCTAAGGAGTATCTTGAGCAAGTAGAGTCACTCAATTCAAAATCTGCGGAAGTCTATCGCTATATGAACTTTGACAAGATCAAATCATTTAGTGATGTTGCAGATACTGTGACGATCTAAGAAAAAGGCGATCATCTGGTCGCTTTTTTCTCATTAATCAGCTTCAGATAGATAGCTTTAATTCCTGTCGTGCATTCTCATGACTAATTCCAGATACCCATTTGTTAGTTGGCAACTCTGTTTTTTCTCGGATGATCTTGGCACGTACTGAAACATCTCTCCACTCTGCCTCTAATTTAGGACCCTTGAAGGCAATTGCCACTACATTGCAATCGTGAGACTCTGGAAAAAGCAGCACACGATTATGAAAGGCTTCACAGATATTTTTAAGGTTGATTTTGAAGCTCTTATGGCGAGAGAATAGATTTACCGTTAGAACACCTGGTTCCTTAAGTATGTTGTAGCAACCTTTGTAGAATTCTAATGAGCTTGCTGATGGGCCATCACAAATTGCATCATATAAATCTACCTGGACAGCATCATAGTTATTTTTGTTTTTCGGGCTCTTTACAAATTCTTTAGCGTTAATTTGTAGTGTTTTAAGCCTACGATCGTCATCTGGCATTGAAAACATACTTCTTGCTGACACAATCACAGCAGGATTGAGCTCAACAACAGTAGATGCCACTGCCGGACAATGGCGATAGATGAACTTAGTTAAGGCCCCAGTTCCAAGCCCCAATTGAGCAACCTGCATACCGGGTTTGGTCTCCAAAAATAATAGCCAGGCCATCATTTGCTGGTTGTATTCGAGATAAATTTCATTGGGGTCACGAATGCGCATAGCCCCTTGAATTAATTCAGTTCCAAAGTGTAAATACCGAATTCCACCACTTTCGGAAAAGGTGACTGGCTCCATCAACATAGGTATTTTAAAATCACTAGCCCTACTTAGCCCAGAGCCGTGCATTGCGAAATAATCGCAACCATGGGCTTGCGCCATCTGGTGTGTCTAGCCACTCTGGTGGGCACCAACTCATCTGTACAGCACGAAATACACGCTCAGGGTGAGGCATCATGACAGTAAAGCGACCATCAGGTGTCGTGACTCCAGTAAGCCCGCCTGGAGAGCCATTGGGGTTCATTGGGTAGGTTTCGGTTGGGTTGCCCTGATGATCAACAAAGCGTAATGTCGCTAACCCTTGTTGCTGTAGTTGATCTGAATTGCCTTGTAGACTGAAATTAGCAAAGCCTTCACCGTGAGCAATCGCAATTGGCAATTGACTGCCTTCCATACCTTGGGTAAAGATCGAAGGAGAAGTAAGGACCTCTGCCATTACCAAGCGAGCTTCATATTGCTCCGATTGATTACGTGTAAATTTGGGCCAGGCCTGTGCGCCAGGAATAATTTGAGCAAGGTTACTCATCATCTGACAGCCATTACAAACGCCTAAAGCAAAACTGTCTTGGCGATTAAAAAATATTGAGAATTGATCACGGAGTTGTTGATTAAAGAGAATGGTTTTTGCCCAACCTTCACCAGCTCCAAGAACATCACCATAACTAAAGCCCCCGCAAGCAATTAAGCCCCTAAAATCATCAAGCTTTGCCATACCACTTAAAAGATCTGACATATGAACGTCATAGCTATCAAAGCCGGCCCAATTAACGGCATAAGCCATCTCCATATGGGAATTAACGCCCTGCTCACGCAAAATTGCCACCTTAGGACGAATATTTTTCTGAATAAATGGCGCAGCTATATCTTCGGCAGCATCAAAGGTCAGTTTTGGGGATATACCAACATCGGATTGATTATCTAAAAGAGTAAATTCGCTATCGGCGCATGCTGGGTTATCACGCAAGCGCGCAATTTGATAGCTGGTATTGGTCCACATCTTTTGTAAAATTTCGCGAGGCTCTGCAAAGATTTTTTTAGCATCGCACCAAATCTCAATACGGCCGTTCGTATTGGGTTTACCAATTACGTGACTGAAAGCGCTTAAATTGAGATTACGAAGTACTTCAAATACAGCGTCACGATCTTCTCTGCGAACCTGAATGACTACACCAAGCTCTTCATTGAATAAAGCACGCATCATTTGTTCATGGCGGCGTCCGGAAACTTGTTGCGCCCAGTTTTTAGCGTCTCCATAATCTGGCTCTTGGCCAGCATCAACTGCAATCATGTCAACATTAATAGAGACACCGCAATGCGCTGCAAATGCCATCTCGGCTATACAAGCTAATAAGCCCCCATCTGAGCGATCGTGATACGCCAAGAGTTTATTTTCTTTACGGAGCTGAATAATGGCAGCAGCTAAATTCTTGAGATCTTCCGGGTGGTCGACATTTGGTGCTACTTTTCCAGATTGATTTAATACTTGCGCCAAGATACTCCCAGCCATACGGTTCTTACCACGACCAAGATCAACTAGTATTAACTCAGTATCAAGCAACTCCCCATCTCGATCCTTGAGTTTTAACAGTGGTGTTAGCGTTTTACGAACATCTTGTACTGAGGCAAATGCTGAAATAATTAAGGAAACAGGCGCGACTACTTTCTTATCCTGCCCTTGATCTTGCCAAGCTGTTGACATCGATAAAGAGTCTTTTCCAACAGGGATTGAAATTCCGAGAGCGGGACATAACTCCATACCTACTGCTTTAACTGAATCGTAAAGCTTTGCATCTTCTCCTGCTGACCCACATGCAGCCATCCAGTTTGCTGATAATTTCACATCTTCTAGACGACGAATATCTGCCGCCATTAAGTTGGTAATTGCCTCACCAACAGCCATGCGAGCGGCTGCAGGAGCATCAATCACTGCCACTGGGGTTCTCTCACCCATACTCATGGCCTCACCACGATAACCTTTGTAATCCATTAAGGTGACAGCACAATCGGCTACAGGAACTTGCCAAGGGCCTACAAATTGATCCCTGGCATTTAGTCCTCCAACGGTTCTATCGCCAATCGTAATCAAGAATGATTTGCTAGCAACAGTGGGCTGTTGTAATACCCAAGCTATAGACTGAGCAAGATCGGCATCGGTGACGTTAAGATCGTCAAATTGCTGGGCTACGCGTTGGACATTACGGTGCATACGTGGAGGTTTACCAAGTAATACCTCCATCGGCATATCAACTGGCATGGCTCTATTAGCATCAGCACTTTTTTTAGAATCACTCAGCTGTAATTGACGCTCTGCTGTGGCCTCCCCAACCACTGCAAATGGACAACGTTCACGCTCACACATGGATTTAAATAAATCTAAGTCTTTTGCATCGATCGCTAAAACATAACGCTCTTGAGATTCGTTGCACCAAATCTCTGCCGGACTCATACCACTCTCTTCAAGCGGAATACTGCGTAATCTAAACTTCGCACCTAGTCCTGCGCCATCAGCTAGTTCTGGGAAAGCATTGGATAATCCACCCGCGCCTACATCATGGATAGAAACAATGGGATTATTCAAGCCCATAGCACGACAAGCATTGATGACCTCTTGCGCACGTCGTTCCATTTCTGGATTACCGCGCTGTACTGAATCAAAATCCAAATCCGCAGTATTCGTACCGGTAGTAACTGAACTACCTGTCGCCCCACCCATACCAATCCGCATACCAGGGCCGCCAAGTTGTATTAATAGATGCCCGGCCTGTATTGCCTTTTTTTCAGTATGAATAGCATCAATACTCCCGATACCACCTGCAATCATGATCGGCTTGTGATAACCCCGTCGCGTACCTTCCAGCGTTTGCTCAAATACGCGGAAATAACCACCCAAAATGGGGCGACCGAATTCATTATTAAAAGCAGCGCCGCCTAATGGACCATCAATCATGATCTGCAGAGGTGTAGCGATTCGCTCTGGTTTGCCGTACTTTTCTTTTTCCCAAGGGAGGTCCGTTCCTGGAAGATTAAGATTAGAGACCGAGAAACCCGTTAAACCAGCCTTAGGTCGACCCCCAACGCCAGTCGCTCCTTCATCACGAATCTCGCCGCCAGCACCTGTAGAAGCTCCAGGAAATGGTGCAATAGCAGTTGGGTGATTATGCGTTTCCACTTTCATTAAGGTGTGGACCAAACTAGTATCTTTTTGGTAACGATGATCGGCGCCCTTTGGGGCCCAGGTTTCCGATTCGCAACCTGCCATCACTGCAGAATTATCGGAATAAGCAACAATCGTTCCTTCTGGTTGAAGCTGATGGGTATTGCGAATCATGGCAAATAAGGAGCGCTCTTGATCATCACCGTCGATGGTCCAGCTAGAATTAAATATCTTATGGCGACAATGCTCACTATTTGCTTGCGCAAACATAATGAGTTCAACATCACTAGGGTCGCGCTTTAGCCGTATGAAGTTTTCAGTGAGATAGTCAATTTCATCATCAGAAAGCGCTAAGCCGAGCTCTTGATTGGCTTTATCCAATGCTACCCTACCTTGTGCTAAGACCTGAATACGGCTTAAAGTACGATCATCCAAAGTTTGATAAAGCGCATTTGCCTCATTCACAGAACCAATAACCGTTTCAGTCATGCGATCGTGAACTGCTGCCAAAACCACTTGCTCTTGTGCCGCACTTAAAGCTTTTTTACTCTTCCAAGAGAACTGCACGCCACGCTCGATGCGCAATACATTTAAACCGCATTGCCGTGCAATATCAGTTGCTTTACTAGCCCATGGTGATACCGTTCCAAGTCGAGGTATGACCACTGCCATTTCTGCATCATTAGCACTTTTAACAAATGGTTGACCATAGGTTAAAAGACTAGCAAGAACTTCTTTATTTTTAGTACTTAGCTCTTCATCTGACCAAATAAAGTGAATATATTGCGCTTCAACAGATTCTAAGTTGATGCCTTGAGCTTTCAGGGAAGCTAAGAGACGCTGTTGGCGGAATGGGGAAAGCGCGTCTGCGCCAGGTAAAAAATAGAAAAAAGACATCACTAGATTATAAGGTTTTGCCTATACCAAGCGTCCGCCTTGAAGGTGGATTTGACCTTGGCACCTGCTAGCCAAGGCTGGATCATGGGTGACCAACACAAGGGTGGATTGATTAGCCTGATTCAGCTCAAAAAGAAGCTCTATAACCCGGTTACCGCTAAGCTCATCTAGGCTTCCAGTAGGCTCATCAGCAAAGAGGATGTCTGGTTTAGTCATAAAAGCGCGAGCCAGAGCAACGCGTTGCTGCTCCCCTCCTGAAAGCGTCTTGGGGAAGTGCTCAAAACGCTCACTTAAGCCCACACGCTCAAGCCAAACCATGGCCTCTGATTTAGCGTTAGCTTTGCCTGTCATCTCCGCAGGAAGCATGACATTTTCTAGTGCAGTCAGATGCGGCAGCAGTTGAAAAGACTGGAATACAAAACCAATATGTAAACCCCTTAATTTGGCGCGCTCATCTTCATTTAGGGCATTGAGATCTTGCCCCATAAGAGTGACATTTCCACTAGTGGGCAAGTCAAGGCCAGCTAAAAGCCCTAATAAAGTACTTTTACCGGATCCTGAGCTTCCAGTAATGGCTACACTTTCTCCTTTAGCGATATCAAAACAAATGTCGTGCAAAATAGATAAGTTGCCCTCACTGGAGGCGATGGACTTACCTAGATGATTCGCGCTAAGGACTTTTACTGAGTTGGTCATGAATGCTGATAATTAAACAAGGCTTAATCGCTTTAAAGTTATATACCAAATGAATCAAAAAAAGCAGTCAAGCTTCTTTTTAAAAAAAGGGATCGGAATAGGCTTATTTTGCCTGTTAATTTCCTTTGGCACATTTAGCCTTACAAATCCGACTATTTTGGTAATGGGTGATAGCCTCTCAGCTGAATATGGGCTTCAAAGAGGTTCTGGCTGGGTCAGGATTCTGGAACAGCAATTACAAAAACAAGGAAGTCCGTGGGTAGTCTTTAATGCCAGCATTAGCGGCGAAACTAGCTCAGGGGGACTAAGGCGTTTTCAGAGTCTACTGGAACAAAAAAAGCCTGGCATTGTGGTGCTTGAGCTTGGCGCCAATGATGCATTACGCGGCTTATCTATAGATGAAAGCGAAAAGAATCTTCGTAAGATGGTTCAGGAAAGCAAAAAATCAGGGGCTAAAGTTTTGCTCTTAGGCATGCAAATTCCACCCAACTACGGACAAGAATATACAAAGAAATTCAAAGACCTATACCCTAAACTCGCATCCCAAGAAGGTGTAGAACTAGTTCCATTTTTCATGGCTGGAGTAGCAAGTAAGGCGAACTTATTTCAGAATGACAATATTCATCCAAATGAAAAAGCTCAGGAGATTCTCTTTAAAAATGTATGGGACGCTATGGCCCCATATCAAGCACTACTTTCAAAGCCCAAATTAAA
>CANHLB010000076.1 GCA_947461335.1 Burkholderiaceae bacterium
AATCTATTTAACTACTCTTTATATTCTTACCATTTATAGGAAATCACATGTCTCACGCTATCGCTGCAGCAGCTGATCTGAACGCCCCACCAGTCACAAAAATTCTGGCGGAGTTTGTTAGCTCCCACCCAAGTCAAGGATGGGCACCTGAAGTTGATCATGAGGCACATCGCACCTTCCTTAACTGGTTAGGCTGCGCCATTGGTGCCGCCAATCATGAGAGTGTTACATCTTCCCTAGCAGCTATTCAAGAATTTCAACCAGCTCCACAAGCAAGCATCTTGGGGCGCAAAGATAAAGTCGATATGGGCGGCGCCGCTCTGATTAATGGTATTAGCTCACATACCTTTGACTTTGATGACACTCACCTCAAGACGGTGATTCATCCTGCGGGCCCAGTGGCCTCAGCCATCATGGCGCTAGGTGAACACACGAACGTGAGCGGCCGTCAAATCATCGACTCTCTTGTTTTAGGAATTGATGTTGCTTGCCGAGTGGGTAATGCAATGTATCCAGACCATTACCATCGTGGCTGGCATATCACTGGCTCTACTGGTATGTTGGGTTCAGCAGCTGCATGTTCGCGCCTCATGGGTCTTGATCTGCAGAAAACGACTATGGCTTTGGGTATTGCGGCTTCACAGCCAGTAGGTATACGTGAACAATTTGGCACGATGACTAAGCCTTTTCATCCGGGTGGTGCTGCACGCGCAGGACAACTCTCAGCGCTATTAGCAAAGCATGGCTTTACTGCTAGTCCAAAAGCATTGGAAGCTGGTCGTGGCTATATGCAAACAGTTTCTACTAAATGCGACTGGTCAGAAATTGATCGCGCCTTAGGTCAATCCTTTGAGATTTCATTAAATACTTACAAACCTTTTGCTTGCGGAATTGTGATTCATCCAGCAATTGATGCCTGTGCGCAATTGCGCGCCCAAGGCGTGAAGGCAGAAGATGTTGAGCGCATAGAATTACGTGCTCATCCACTCGTTCTAGAGCTCACTGGCAAGAAGACTCCCAAGGATGGTCTGGAAGGCAAATTCAGCGTGTACCACGGTTGCGCCGTAGGCTTGATCTTTGGTCAAGCTGGAGAAGGCGAATATGCAGACGACATTGTCAATCGTGCTGATGTTGTAGCCTTACGCGCCAAAGTCAATGCGACTACCGACACTGCTATTAGCGAAGCCTCTGTTGATGTCAAAGCCTTTCTCAAAAACGGCAAAGAGGTACATATTTTTGTGAAGAATGCGATTGGCTCAGTAGAAAACCCAATGACGGATGCCAATTTAGAACAAAAGTTCACAAACCTTACTGAGCCAGTGATTGGTAAAGAAAAGACCATTCAACTCATTTCAGCGCTCTGGAAATTAGGACAAGCGTCTGATCTTAAAAAAATTCTGAGTCTTTGTACTCCAGATTAATTCACTAGAAAGTATTTGATATGGCTGCATTACCAAACATTGTCATCCTCGGAGATTACGAACAGGCCTTACGTCGTTTTTCTGATTGGGATACATTAGAGCAACGCGCAAATCTTACTTTTCATCACAAGCCTTTACGTGATGAGGCTTTGTATGAAGCCGTCAAAGACGCTGAAGCCATTGCGATTGTGCGAGATCGCTCACCCTTTAACGCGGCCATGATTGCCCGCTTACCAAAGCTGAAATTTTTGATGTTTACGGGGGAGCGCAATGGTACGCTTGAGGCGTCTGCTCTAGTAGCGCGCAATATCCCAATGGCATGCTCCCCTGGCGGCCCTTCTAAAGAAACTACTGCAGAACTCACTTGGGCTTTAATTCTGGGAGCGTCTAAGCGCCTGATTGAACAAAACCAGTTGATCGCCTCTGGTGGATGGCGCGATCAACTCTCTGTTCTTCCAATGCTCTCTGGTGAGCGCTTGGGAGTGATGGGACTCGGTGCTATTGGCAGTCGTGTAGCGCGTGTTGGCGCAGCCTTTGGTATGGAAGTGGTGACCTGGAGTCCACGCATGACTCCCGAACGCGCTGCAGCTGAGAATGCCACATCAGTAAGCCTAGAAGAGTTGCTCAAGACTTCGAAGATCGTTACCATGCACCTCGTAGCGGGCCCTGGCACTAAAGGATTAATTAGCGCAGATGAATTAGCCTTAATGCGTCCCGACTCGATATTAGTTAATACCTCACGCTCTGCCTTAATCAATATGGCCGATCTTCAAAAAGCGCTTGCTGCCGGAAGACCTGGGCAAGCAGCAGTTGATGTATTTGATATGGAGCCACTCCCTGAGAATGATCCCTTGCGCAATACACCGAACTTATTGGTAACACCGCATCTGGGATTTATTGCTGAGCCAATTTTTGCAGCCTTCGCTAAGGGCATTACAGAAACTTTGGAAGCCTGGTTGGATAACAAACCCGTGCCACATCCATTCAAGCCCCAGTAAGCCTCGGTCATTTTGAAAACACTCACACCTAAGCAACTCTTCATCAGCTTTAGCAAGATCGGAATGTCTGGCTTTGGGGGAGTGCTTCCTTGGGCAAGGCGGACCCTCGTTGAGCGAGACAAGATTTTGACATCTGAGGAATTCAGTGCAATTTTAGGTATCTGCCAAATTGTTCCAGGTCCTAATATTATGAATCTCGCAGTTTGCGTGGGCTCTCGATTTGGTGGCGCAAGAGGTGCGTTGGCTGCAACCCTTGGTTTATCTTTAGGCCCCATTGCGATCGTCTTATGCTTAGCTCTTTTGTATGAGCATTACAGCAATCTTGAATCCGTTAAGGGGCTACTTCGTGGAATTTCAGCAGTGGGTGTTGGTTTAATAGCTTCAACCGGTTTTAAGATGCTGCGGGATGAATTCCGCTACCCAGCGATGCTGGTCGTTGTTGTGCTGACCATTATTGCCGCTACAGTGTTTCATCTTGGCTTAGGCTATGTTGTATTGCTGGTTTCACCAGTCGCGATCTTTATAGCAAGAAAAAAAGCGCAGGCTTTATGAGTATTCTGCTGAGCCTTTTCTTAAAACTATCTGCCTTCTCACTCGTTGCGTTTGGTGGTGTCAATGCACTATTACCCGTCTTATTTAATCTCGCCGTTCACCAAGAGCATTGGATTGATGTCCAAACATTTTCAGACTACTTTGCCATAGCTCAGGCTGCGCCAGGGCCTAACTTTATGACTGTCACCCTCATCGGCTGGCATATTCATGGAGTCCTTGGAGCGCTTCTCGCCACCCTTGCAATAGCATGGCCATCATCAATTCTGATTTATTTTTTACAGCGTTTCATCATGGGGATAAAAAACCCAATCAGTAAACAAATGATTCAATACTCTGCAGCTGCACTTGCGATTGGCTTAGTACTGTCCTCTGCATGGGAGATTGCCCTGCAAATCAATCATAGTCCAGCCGCCTATGTCTTGACGATCAGCACAATAGCGATTACCGTCTTTACACGTTGGCATCCGCTGTACCTCATAGCGATTGGTGGAGTCTTAGGCGTCTTAGGATTCATTTAAATTTGAATTAGGGTTTAGGTATGCGATTCATTCAAAGAATGTTGATGCTTGCACTTAGTCTTGGGGCAATGCTTTCCCCAGCCTCTTTTGCACAAAGCAATTACCCCACTAAACCGATTAACTTTATCGTGCCCTATGGTGCAGGTGGGGGCGCTGATTCGCGGAGCCGTCAGATCGCTCAGAAGATGAGTGTGATCCTCAAGCAGCCCATCATTGTGGATAACAAACCTGGTGCAGGCGGCAATATCGGCACAGAGTTTATTTCGCGGGCTGCGCCTGATGGCTACACCATTGGTATGGGTAACTTTGCGCCTTTGGCGGTGAATAAAACCCTGTTTGGTAATTTACGTTACGACCCAGAAACAGATCTCACTCCAATCATTTTGATTGAAAAGGGTCCATTGGTTTTAGTAGTGAACCCAAGTTCGCCCTATAAAACTGTACAAGATATTGTGGCAGCAGCTAAAGCAAAACCTGGCATGCTCACTTTTTCATCTGGAGGTATCGGTGGCAGCCATCAACTCTCCGCTGAGCTCTTTGAGCAAAATGCGGGCATTGAGATGATTCATGTGCCTTACAAGAGCGGCTCTGCGGGATTAACTGACCTAATGGCTGGCAATGTCACCATGATGTTTGATCAAATGTACTCGGCGATGCCAAGTATTAAGGCTGATAAGCTTCGCGCAATTGCCATTACTAGTAAAAAACGTTCCCCGCTTTTACCAAATATTCCAAGCTTTGCTGAAGTTGGATACCCAAAGGTTGAGGTATTAAATTGGCAAGGACTGATTGCACCCAAAGGAACGCCTAAAGCCATTATTGATCGATTGAATGCTGCAGCCAATGAAGCACTCCAAGACCCTCAACTGCGGGAACTCATGCTTTCGCAAGGTAATGAAATTGGTGGCGGGAGTCCAGCAGAATTTGCTGCGTTGATTAAATCCGAATCTGCAAAATGGGGGGCGGTTGTCAAAACAGCAAATATCAAGCCAGAGTAAATGAACTCAATCCTTACTTCATCGCTTGATAAGTAAGAATACCTAAGAAGGTTAAAACCAGTGAGCCAATCAAGTGGAGCAGTGCTGTACCGAGCGCCCAAGTAAATTCTCCGCGCTGCATGAGGGCAACGACCTCGGCAGAAAAACTAGAGAAAGTGGTTAAGCCTCCAAGGAAACCCGTAATCACCAACAGTTTCCACTCGGGAGAAAGATTTGGATTATTTCCAAAAAAGGCAATCGCAATACCAATGAGGTAGCCGCCAACTAAGTTGGCAAGCAAGGTACCCAAGGGAATGATCGACGCAGAGCCTGCAGTGAGGAAATTAAAGCCCGCTCTTAGCAAAGCGCCGAAGCCAGCGCCAAAGAAAATTGCAAAAATTGATAGCCACATATTAGTAGTTATTGAATTGAAAAGCCAAGCATGCTGATGGAACTCATTTCAATACCATCCGTAAAGACTGTCGCATGCTCACCCTCTTCTTGTAAAGCTAAAGTGTACAAAGCTGGCCAATAATGCTCTGCAGTCGGAATAGACATATGGGCAGCCTCACCGTATTTTTCCCAATCAATCAAAGGCTCATGATGATTAGAACGAATTTCTGAAATAAAGAAGTCATTAAACTCTTTGGCCCAAGGGTAGGGCTCAGCCCCCGCTTGCCAATGGATGGTTCGCAAGTTATGCACTACATTGCCGCTTGCCAAAATCAGAATATTTTCATCGCGCAATGGACGTAATTGTTTGGCCAATTCGTAGTGCTCGCGAGCAGACTTTGAGCCGTCCAAACTCAATTGGACAACCGGCACGTCGGCATTGGGGTAAATATATTTCAGGACTGACCAAGCACCATGATCAATACCCCACTCATTCTCTTCCATGACGATGGGAACATTTAGCAATTCTTGCACACGATCCGCTAGAGCAGGACTGCCAAGTGCTGGATACTCAATCTCAAAAAGTTCTTGAGGAAATCCACCAAAGTCATGAATCGTTTTGGGCTTAGACATTGCAGTAATCCAAACACCACGAGTTACCCAGTGCGCAGAGATCACTAAGATTGCGTCTGGGCGTTTGAATGATTTACCAAGTGCAGCCCATGCTGCCGTAAAACGGTTGGGCTCAATGGCATACATCGGACTGCCATGGCCAGCAAATACTGCAGGTTGGCGATGGCTAGTCATTAATACCGGTTAACCGAATACGTAACCAGTATGAGCAGCGACCAAGGCAAACAAGATAGCCAAGCTAGTAGCTGCGGCTAACATTACAACCAATGTAATGATCTTTTTGTTAATTTCTTCTTTAGTTTCGTTATGCCATTCGTTCACGCTAATTCCCCTGTTAATACATTAATCATTAGGGTAATTATCCACTATCGTCCGCGACCAGCTTTACGCATCATGCCTTTTCCGCCGCCAAAGCCTGCCTGAGGCCTTCCAGCAGGGCCAGATGGGCCTTTAGGTACAGGTGGTCTGGCTGGGGGCTTAGCTACTACAGGCTTAGCCGGGTTTTTTGGGTCGGGTTTCTTATCGTCAGTCACTTTTAGCTCCTATGGATATCATATTGCCATGATTACTGACTATTCTATCCAAGCTATCGCCATTAATGCGATTCCTCTGATTTTTGCTATCACCATCCATGAAGCAGCCCATGGCTATGCGGCCCGCAAATTTGGCGATAACACCGCCTATATGCTGGGCAGGGTCACCTTAAACCCAGCTAAACATATAGATCCGGTGGGGACTATCTTGATTCCCCTGGCGCTGATATTGACGGGGTCCCCTTTTTTGGTGGGTTACGCCAAACCAGTGCCAGTGAACTTTGGGCGCCTAAATAACCCAAGAATCGACTCCATTTGGGTGGCTTTAGCTGGCCCAGGATCCAATTTCATTCAGGCAATAATTTGGGCAATATTTTGGGTCCTCTTGCTCGGTTTTGGTGTTCAAGAACCTTTCTTCACTTCGATGGCAAAAGCAGGCGTGATGTGGAATATTGGACTCTTAGTATTTAACTTATTCCCATTGCCACCCTTAGATGGTGGGCGCATCCTCTCTAGCCTGTTACCAGCACGCGAATCCATTGCCTTGGGAAAACTAGAGCCCTGGGGCTTTTTTATTGTTCTAGGTCTCGTTTTTACCGGAATTATTGGCAGCCTATGGATGGAACCCTTAAGTAGTTTTTTCTTGGGGATCATTAATTTGCTCATGATGCCTTTGAAGATGATCTTTTAGGCCAAGCAAAGAACTTTATTCTAGGATATTCTGCTTTTAAGCAAACTCACCCGATCATTGGAGAACCATGATGAAATTACAAAAGATTCTTTTAGCAAGTACAGCAACAGTCCTAACGATTAGCGCAGGCTTCGCTTTTGCTCAATTCCAAAAAGCTGAAGATGCGATTAAGTATCGTCAAAGCGCATTCACCGTGATGGCAAACTCCTTTGGGAAAATTAGCGCAGTAGTGAAAGGCGAGGCGCCTTACAACAAAGATGAAGTAGCTAGAAACGCAGCCATTGTTGCCATGATGTCTACCTTGCCATGGCAAGCATTTGGTCCTGGCACTGAAGGTGGTAAGGCCGAATCTGATATTTGGTCAAATAACGCTAAGTTCAAAGCCGCTTCTGAAAAGATGCAACTCGCTGTAGCAGATCTGAATAAAGCTGCCCAATCAGGTGACCTAGACAGTATTAAGAAGGCCTTTGGTGTTGCAGGCGCAAGCTGCAAAAATTGTCACGACGACTTTAAGAAGAAGTAATGCTTGAAGTCTTGCTACTTACTTTGTAATAAAGTAACCCACGACTACTGCAATAAGGCTCAAGAGTACTAAAGCCAATCCTCGTTGCAAGGCTCCATCCTTGGATGCACGACCCAAGTCAGAAGGCAAGTAACTTGCTTCCTCGCTTGGGTCGATTTCTTTATCACCACTGATCATTGGCTTAATCAGATCTTCGCCCTTAAACTTCCTGTAATAGAGGATGGCGGTAATGTGGATCGTAATTAAGGTATAGATCACGACTTGATTGCCTTCGTGAATCTCAGATAAAAATGAAACTACCCAATTAGGAACATATTTTGCCAACGGTCCCTGAAAAGCGATCTCATCATCTACAAACAAGCCCGTGAGGACTTGCACACTCAGAACCAAAAGTAATGCAAATACCGATAGAGCCCCGATTGGGTTATGCCCCAAAACTCGTGGTGCTTTGCCTTGAAGATAATTAAGAACACTTTCACGATTCGG
>CANHLB010000077.1 GCA_947461335.1 Burkholderiaceae bacterium
CAGCAAGCCTAAAGAAAGTGGGCGAGTTAAGAAGGTCATGAAATCACCGCGGGATAGCAATAGGGCGCGACGGAAGTTCTCTTCCATCATTGGTCCGAGTACGAAGCCCAAGAGTAATGGAGGTGGTTCGCATCCCAGTTTGAAAAAGAGGTAACCAATCAAGCCAAAGCCTGCGGTGACATAGACATCAAACACAGTGTTGTTCACGGTGTACACGCCGATACAGCAGAACACCAAAATTGCTGGATAGAGGAAGCGATAAGGAATCTTCAATAACTTAACCCAAATACCAATTAGCGGTAAGTTCAAAAGAATCAACATTACGTTACCAATCCACATAGAAGCGATCAGACCCCAGAACAATGCTGGGTTGCTGGTCATCACTTGCGGGCCTGGCTGAATGTTATGAATGGTCATTGCACCCACCATCAAAGCCATCACAGCGTTTGGTGGAATACCTAATGTCAGTAATGGAATGAATGAGGTTTGAGCCGCAGCATTATTAGCAGCTTCAGGACCTGCAACACCTTCAATCGCACCTTTACCAAACTCATGGCTGTACTTGGAAGACTTTTTCTCAACAGAGTAAGCACCAAATGCAGCTAAGGCAGCACCACCACCGGGCAGAATGCCTAAGATGGAACCAATAGTGGTACCACGCAAGATGGACGGAATCATGCGCTTCACATCAGTTTTAGTTGGCACCATAGTCGTGAGCTTGTTGAGGAAGCCCTCATCCTCACCAGTTTTCTCGAGGTTACCCATGATTTCTGCGAAACCAAATACACCCATCGCCACGGCAACAAAGCCAATGCCATCACTGAGTTCTGGAATATCAAACGCATAGCGAGATACACCAGAGTTCACATCGGTACCAATGATACCCATTAAGAGGCCCAAGATGATCATGCCAATTGCCTTGATTAAAGAGCCTGATGCCAATACCACCGCACCAATTAAGCCTAAGACCATCAGCGAGAAGTACTCGGCTGGACCAAACTTAAATGCGAGCTGTGAAAGGGGGGCAGCAAAAGCAGCTAAAACTAAAGTTGCTACGCAACCTGCAAAGAATGAAGCAGTACCTGCAGTAAACAAGGCAACACCAGCTCGACCATTGCGCGCCATTTGATATCCATCGATTGCGGTTACCACCGACGACGTCTCCCCTGGAATGTTGAGCAAAATGGCAGTTGTGGATCCACCATACTGTGAGCCGTAATAAATACCGGCCAGCATGATCAATGCTGCAATAGGAGGCAGGGCGTAAGTTGCTGGCAAGAGCATCGCGATGGTGGCGATTGGGCCAAGACCAGGCAAGACGCCGATAAGGGTTCCCAAGACACAGCCGATGAGGCAGTACAAGAGGTTCTGCAGCGTAAACGCTGTATCGAAACCAAGGGCTAGATTGCTAAATAAATCCATTTTGTGATGTCCCGGTTCTTTATTGTTGTAGGAATACTGGTAGCAGTGGGAACTGAAGCTTCAGACCCAATACAAAGACTGAATAGGTAAAAGTGACCAAGAAGGCTGCATTGATAGTGGTGCCTTTCCAGGTAAATTCTTTGCTAGCACTAGCGGCAACAAAAACTAAGACCAGAACAGCTACTAAGAAGCCCATTCTGGGAAGGAGTAGGCCATACAACACAACCGCACCAGTGATCTGAGCAATGATCCGCCAATTGAATTTAGGAATCTTCTCGATCGCTGCTGTTGCACCAAAAGACTTCACGAGGACCAATAGGCCTAAGAGGGTCAGCAAGATACCCAACCAAAATGGGAAATAACCAGGCCCCATCTTGGCTGCTGTGCCATATTGATACTGTCTTGCGATGATAGTGAAGAAGAGGCCAATGACCATATACATGATCCCAGCCCCAAAATCCCGTTGATTGCGAATTTTCAAGTTGTACTCCTTATGTATCGACTTAGTTGCCGATCTATTTATTGATGTTGAGCGATTGTAAGGCACTAAGGGGGTCTATTGTCTAGGGTTTGCCCTAGTCAGGTGCCAATGCGATAATTATTGACATGAAAGTCTCTCAAATTCGCCAAGCCTATCTGGATTTCTTTGCCCAAAAGGGCCACCAAATCGTTCCATCTAGCCCAGTGGTTCCCGGGGATGATCCAACCCTGTTATTCACTAATGCGGGTATGAATCAGTTCAAGGATGTTTTTCTAGGGTTTGATAAGCGTCCCTATAACCGAGCTACCACTGCGCAAAAGTGTATTCGAGCCGGGGGAAAGCACAATGACTTGGATAACGTTGGCTATACCGCACGCCACCATACCTTTTTTGAGATGTTGGGTAATTTTTCATTTGGAGATTATTTTAAGAAAGAGGCGATTCAATTTGCTTGGGATTTATTAACCCAGGTATTTAAGTTGCCTAAGGAAAAACTATTAGTCACCGTGTACGCTGAAGATGATGAGGCGTTTGAGATCTGGAATAAGCAAATTGGTATTCCAGCTGATCGGATTATTCGGATTGGCGACAACAAAGGTGCCCGTTACGCTTCTGATAATTTTTGGATGATGGGCGATACCGGTCCTTGCGGTCCTTGTACAGAAATTTTTTATGATCACGGCGAGCATATTCCGGGTGGTCCTCCAGGCAGTCCAGATGAAGACGGTGATCGCTACATTGAAATCTGGAATAACGTCTTCATGCAATTTAACCGTGATGAAGCAGGTGTCATGCATCTGCTGCCTAAGCCTAGTGTTGATACTGGCATGGGCCTTGAGCGTATTGCTGCTATTTTGCAGAAAGTGCACTCTAATTATGAAATTGACCTTTTTGCCAATCTGCTTAAGGCTTCCAAGGATGCAGTAGATGCCGCTGGTGGTGGGAACTGTGATGCACAGAGTCCTTCACTTAAAGTAATTGCTGACCATATTCGGGCCTGTAGTTTTATCGTGGTAGATGGAGTGATCCCAGGTAATGCTGGGCGCGGTTATGTGCTGCGTCGTATTGCACGTCGTGCGATTCGTCACGGTTACAAGCTCGGCGCTCGTAAACCATTCTTCTACCAATTAGTTCCTGCTTTAGTTAAAGAGATGGGTGATGCCTATCCAGAATTACGTGCTGCTCAAGATAAAGTTGGTGAAGTTTTGAAGCAAGAAGAAGAGCGCTTCTTTCAGACAATTGCTAATGGCATGGAAATCTTGGATGGTGCATTAGCTAGCGGTGCAACTGTAGTGGATGGTGAAACTGCTTTCCGCTTACATGATACTTTTGGTTTCCCATTAGACTTAACCGCAGACGTTTGTCGTGAGCGTGGAGTTACCGTAGATGCTCAGGGTTTTGAAGTGGCAATGCAAAAGCAGCGTGATCAAGCTAGGGCAGCCGGGAAGTTCAAAGTAGCTCAGGGATTAGATTACAAAGGTAAGCCAACCCAATTTCATGGTTATGACACCCTAAAACATGAGGGCGCTAAGGTTACAGCGCTGTATATAGATGGCTCTACTGTGCAGTCCGTCAAAGCAGGTGATGCAGCGGTAATTGTGCTCGATAACACTCCTTTCTACGCAGAATCTGGTGGTCAGGTTGGCGATAAGGGCGAGCTTCGAAACGAAACTGTGCGTTTTGCAGTAGAAGATACCTTCAAGATTCAAGCCGATGTCTTTGGTCATCAAGGTGAATTGCTCGAGGGTGAGCTTAAGGTGGGTGATACGCTCAATGCTTTGGTAGATGCTAAGCAAAGAACAGATACGATGCGTAACCATAGTGCTACACATATCTTGCATAAAGCTTTGCGTGAAGTCCTTGGCGATCATGTGCAGCAAAAGGGCTCTCTAGTAGATGCGATGAAGACCCGCTTTGACTTTACGCACAATGCACCCATTACGGCAGAACAGATTCGCAAAATAGAAGACATTGTTAATCAAGAGATTCTGGAGAACACTGCTACCTCCGGTAAGGTTATGTCATTAGATGATGCGCAAAAGACTGGTGCCATGATGCTTTTTGGTGAGAAGTATGGCGATGAAGTTCGTGTTTTAGAGATTGGCTCATCCAAAGAGTTATGCGGTGGTACTCATGTGTCTCGTACTGGCGATATCGGTAGCCTTAAGATTGTTTCTGAAGGTGGCGTAGCAGCGGGTATACGCCGCGTTGAAGCAGTAACTGGTAATAACGCATTGCACCTTCTGCAGGGCATGGAAGATAAGATTAATGAAGCTGCAGCGATACTTAAAACCCATCCAGGAGATTTAGTAAACCGCGTTACCCAATTGCAAGAGAGTTTGCGGCAAGCAGAGCGTGAGTTAGAGAAAGTGAACTCTAAGTTAGCAGCAAGCCAGGGTGATGAGTTGGCTGGTCAAGCAGTGGATGTGAACGGACTAAAAGTATTGGCTGTACGCATCGATGGTGCTGATGCGGGGGTCTTGCGTGAAACTATGGATGCACTCAAAGCTAAGCTCAAGACTGCCGCAATAGTCCTGGCATCCGTGCAGGGTGATAAGGTGAGTTTGATTGCCGGAGTGACTACAGACTCTATTGGGAAAGTGAAAGCAGGTGATCTCGTAAACTTCGTAGCTCAGCAAGTCGGCGGTAAAGGTGGCGGTAAACCAGAAATGGCGATGGCCGGCGGTACTGATCCAGGCAAGTTGAACGCAGCATTAGAAAGTGTTCAAGATTGGGTGGCAAGTAAATGAGTGATCAAAATATTGCGTTTAATGCTGAGATAGATGCGATTGGCATGAACTGTCCATTGCCTATTTTACGAACCAAGAAAGTATTAGCCACCATGCAATCTGGTGAGGTACTAAAAATTAAAGCAACCGATGCAGGCGCAGCGCATGACTTTCCGGCATTTGCTAAACAAACTGGTAATGAATTGATTTTTACTACTACTGAAGGTGACGTACTGGTTTTCTTCCTCAAAAGAAGATAAGAGCCTTAGCTTAAAGAGCGACTCTTTAAGTAAGCAGCAAAATCAGTGGCTACTTCTGGGTGGCGCAAAGCAAATTCCACTGAAGCTTTGAGGTAGCCAAGTTTGCTACCGCAGTCATAGCGCACACCATCGTACTCATAAGCAAAGACAGGCTCTTGCTTTAGTAAAGAAGCAATCGCATCCGTCAGTTGAATTTCTCCACCGGCACCTGGCTTGAGATTGCGAATATGGGCAAAAATCTCAGAAGACAGGACATAGCGCCCAACAACAGCTAAGTTCGAGAGTGCATCCTTGGGCTGAGGCTTTTCAACAATGCTATTGAGGTGGTAGATGCCTTTAGCTACTTCAGTTCCCGCTACGATTCCGTAAGAGCTACTCTTGGCAGGATCGATCTTTTCTACAGCAATCACTGAACCGTTTTGCGCATTAAATACATCGAGCATCTGTTTGAGCACCGGAGGCTGTCCATCTAATAAGTCATCCGCTAACATGATGGCAAAAGGTTCGTCACGTACTAATTTTTCAGCACAGAGAACAGCATGTCCTAAGCCTAAAGCTTCAGGTTGGCGAACGTAAACACAATCAACATGACTTGGTTTAACGCTGCGCACAATTTCTAGTAACTCTTTCTTATTCTTAGCTTCAAGCTCGGCTTCTAGTTCATACGCTTTGTCAAAGTGATCCTCAATGGCACGCTTACTGCGACCGGTCACAAAAATCATTTCAGTAATGCCCGCAGCGATTGCTTCTTCAACCGCATACTGAATCAGAGGCTTATCAACCACATTGAGCATCTCTTTGGGACTTGCCTTGGTGGCAGGCAAAAAGCGAGTGCCTAAGCCAGCAACAGGAAAGACAGCTTTGGTAACGGCTTTGGTGGTTAATGGCATAAAGGTTCCGATCGCTCTGGATGTTGCTACTGTTTTATTTCAGACGCTCTAATTGTGCAACAAGCTTCTCGTGATTCTGCTCAAAACTAGCAAGACGTTGTTTTTCTTGGGTAACAACCTCGGTTGGGGCGCGGGCCACAAAGCTCTCATTAGTGAGTTTGCTACGGGCTTTTGTGATTTCATTAGAAAGGCGCTCAATTTCCTTGCCCAGGCGGATACGCTCTGCAGCAACGTCAACCTCAATCTTCAAAAGCAATTTGAGATCTCCCACCAGGGCTATTGGCGCTCCAGGAGCATCTTTTTCTAAGCCAGACTCATTACTATAGATTTTGACCTCAGAGAGTTTTGCCAGTGCGAGCAAGTAGGGCGTTGCCTTTTGTAAAAATGCCTCTGGCCCACTAATCCAAAGTGGCACCTTTAGACCGGGGGGTACTTGCATCTCACCGCGAAGATTTCTGCAGGCGTCCACAATCGCTTTAATCTGCGCCACCCAAACTTCACTCTTCTCATCGATCTTATCCGCCTGAGAAACTGGATAAGCTTGGAGAGCGATAGTTTGTTTAGGCTGCTGAGCTAAATCTTTTCCAGATTTTGGCCCAACGGTTTGCCAAAGTGTTTCGGTAATAAATGGGATCAATGGGTGCGCCATGCGCAAGATAGTTTCTAGTACACGTAATAAAGTGCGGCGGGTGGCACGTTGCTGCGCTGGAGTGCCTGTTTGCAACTGCACTTTAGCAAGTTCTAAGTACCAATCACAGTATTCATCCCAAACAAATTGATAGATGCTACTTGCGATATTATCAAAGCGATAGTTCTCAAATCCCTTGGCTACTTCAGCTTCGGTTCTTTGCAGTTGAGAAACAATCCATTTATCTGCTGGGGAAAAATCCAAATAGCCTTCAGGGCCGCATTGATTATCACAAGGTGCAAAGCCATTGTCTTCATCACTACCAGGGCAGTTCATAAGAACAAAGCGGGTAGCGTTCCATAACTTATTACAGAAGTTTCGATAGCCCTCACAACGCTTTTGATCAAAGTTAATATTGCGACCAAGAGAAGCGAGAGATGCAAAGGTAAAGCGCAAAGCATCAGTTCCAAATGCGGGAATACCATCGGGAAACTCTTTTTTGGTTTTCTTACTAATGCTTTCTGCTTGCTTAGGATTCATCAATCCCGTAGTGCGTTTATCAACTAGCTCTTCAATCTTAATACCATCAATCAAATCAATGGGGTCCAAAGTATTACCTTTGGACTTACTCATCTTTTGGCCCTCAGCATCACGTACTAAGCCATGTACATAAACGGTATGGAAAGGCACTTTTCCAGTGAAGTGGCAAGTCATCATGACCATGCGCGCGACCCAAAAGAAGATGATGTCAAAGCCAGTAACCAATACCGATGATGGCAAGAAATGCTTTAAGGCAGGCGTTTCATCTGGCCAGCCTAGTGAGCTAAAGGGAACCAGTGCTGAGCTAAACCAAGTATCTAAGACATCGGGATCACGATGGAGTTTGCCTGTATAGCCAGTAGCAGCAGCTTTGGCTTTCACCTCTTCTTCCGAGCGTCCTACAAAGATTTGACCATCATCACCATACCAGGCAGGGATTTGATGGCCCCACCAGAGTTGACGTGAGATGCACCAGTCTTGAATATTTTCTAGCCACTGGGTGTATGTATTAATCCAATTTTCTGGTACGAGCTTAATATCGCCTTTAGTCACTGCATCTAATGCAGCACCTGCAATGGATGACCCGGGCTGGTATTTGTTATCGGGACTGGGTTTTGACATTGCTACAAACCATTGATCGGTCATCATCGGTTCAATAATGGTTTGGGTACGATCACCACGTGGCACCATCAATTTATGGGGCTGAACTTTTTCTAATAAACCTGCGGCA
>CANHLB010000078.1 GCA_947461335.1 Burkholderiaceae bacterium
GGTTTTCAATTAGAGATCGGCGGCCCTGATGGTATGAAACTACAAACCAAGTTACTCATTAATTGTGCGGGCATGAGTGCTCCAGCAGTTGCAAAAAAGATTGAGGGCTTACATCAAGATCAAATACCAAAAGCCTATTTTGCAAAAGGAAATTACTTTTCACTCTCAGGAAAATCACCTTTTAACCATTTGATTTATCCAATCCCTGAGCCTGGCGGTCTTGGTGTGCACCTCACTTTAGATATGGGCGGTCAAGCTAAGTTTGGTCCAGATGTGGAGTGGCTTGATATTCAAAACGAAGAACAAATTGATTACACCGTTGATCTCAAAAGAGCAGAGGGCTTTTATGAGGCTGTCCGCCGTTACTGGCCAGAACTCAAAGACAACTCCTTGCAAGCAGATTATTCAGGAGTGAGAGCCAAAATTGTTCCACCAAATACACCCGCTGGAGACTTTTGCTTTAATACCCCCAGTGACCATGGCCTGCAAGGCCTATATAACTTATACGGCTTTGAGTCCCCAGGATTGACCTCTAGTCTGGCTATTGCCAAGCATTTAGAGGAAAAAATCAAAAGTTCTCTATAATCTAGGGCTTGGATCTCATTAAGATTCACACGAATGGAAGAGTGGCAGAGCGGTTGAATGCACCAGTCTTGAAAACTGGCGAGGATGAAAGTCCTCCGTGAGTTCGAATCTCACCTCTTCCGCCAAATTGTCTTAAAAGAAGAGGCTTCTTGGCCTCTTTTTTATTTCTTCCCAAAAAAAGCCCCCCGTTCAGTTTTTGATGCACATCAAATGTGAAGTATTATTTGCTCAACAGACCTTTGAGCTGTCTTGGCATTTCGCTAAGACTACCGCCCCAGATTTAGAGCACCATTTCATCATAAGGGCGTTATGACATCACATTACTTTAGATCTACCCAGCTCAATTTTATTTCTTGCGTTGCGATGGCAATTCTATTGTCAGCCTGCGGTGGTGGTGATAGTTCAAGCAGTCCTAGCAATGCAATCACTTTCACAACATTTAATAACCCAGCTGCAACAACGTCATCGTATTTTACGAGTCTAACGGGTATCCGAGGAGACAGTAATTCCTCAGATGTTTACATCACTGGCGCTACGATATTAGGCAGTACGTATACAGCTCAGCTTTACAAAGGACCTTTGACCGGTGGAGGCACCTACTACACAATGTCTTATCCATCATCTGCTGGAGCTACAACGCTAACTACTAACTCTTATAGTGCTGATAATCTCCCAAATGGTCGAGTGAACGTAGTGGGGAGTTACAACACGACCCAAAATACTTCGCAACAGGGCTATATTTATACTGGCTCAGTTGTGAATAACCCCACCTCTGGATTTCAAACAATCAATTTTCCAGGTGCCAAGTTAACTATTCCCCATAGTGTGATGAATGACTTGGTAGTGGGCGGATATGAGCCACAGGCGGGTAGGCCACACGCTTTTATTTACCAAATCAGTACTGGCAAATTTACTCCTTTAACAGTGATGACTGATAAGAATATCGCCGAGACGGCATACGGCGTTTGGCATAACGGCGGGACTAGCTATACGATTGTTGGTGGCTTCACTGAAGTGTCTGATATAGAGCAAGCCTATATTCTTGATTATGATTCAAGCACTGGGACCATCACCAATACTACGGCTTATACCTTCAATAATCAGGCCTCAGTGTTAACCCATTTTGAAGGCATTACGACGAATGGCAGTGGTGGATATTATTTGGCAGGCTTTGGTCAAATTACTTCAACAAGCGCCGCATCTGGTGCACTTGTAAATGTGACTAGAACATCTACTGGTTTCACAAGTACACCAACATGGGTAAAGGTCACTTTCCCTGGAGCAACAACCCAGGACTCAAATACCGTTTACCAAAATAATCTTTTAGGCACCTACGCGCCGGGTCCACTCTCATTAAATGGCTATGTAGCGAATGTCCCCATCAGTTTAATTAAATAATGATTGAGCTTTAAAAGATAAAGCCTCTAAGCCACTCTACGGAGTGGCTTTTTGATGCAATGAGTCCCATTTTAGGGCTCTCGTTGTACGATGGATGGCATGAAGCACTTAATTTCTATTTATTTCTTCATTCTGGCCATCATTCAAATGGGGCTCTTATTCGGTATTGTCAACTCTTACCGAAGTCAAAATGTAGTCAGACCCAATCCTTATTGGATGAGCTCTTTGACGGCCAATGTAGGGGGGCTATTAATTTTTGGGGGTGGAGTATTGACGGTTACAAACATTAATAGTCCGCAATTCAATTTTACTGTAGCAAATGCTTTGTTAGTTGCTGCTGCCTTGCTTCAAGCCTTATTTTGCCTATCCCTCAATCAAAAGATTTCAACTAATCTTAAAATAGCATTTGGGGTAGCTATTGCGGTCTTCTTGATTGCGTTTGAGTATATGCGAGTAAATGCCAATTATGAATCACGCACTATTTTTATGGCTTGCATTAGCATTGTTATTTATAGCTGGCAAATCGTCATCCTAAATAGAGCGAAAAAAGAAAAACCTTCTAAACAGTTGCTTTACCTCCAATATGCCAGTTATGCAGAAATGTTTTTTGCATTAGGGCGAATGCTTGTTTTAAGTACCTTGGCACTCCCGATTATTCAGGTCGAGCAAATTCCGCAGACGCTGATTTTGTTTACCGTTGCACAATTGGTAATGAATACTCTTTCTTATATCGCCATTGGCGGTTATTGGGCAGAGCGCATAGCTGTAGCTAATGTACAAACACAATCGGAAAATCTAGAAATTAAGGCACTTCTCCAAGAGCGTGAGAAGTTGATTCATTCTTTAGTAAGGGCAAATAAGACGAGTTCCACTGGCGCTCTGTCAGCATCTATTGCCCATGAATTAAATCAGCCTCTTGGGGCAAGCAACCTCAATATCCAGTACTTGCTAAAAAAGTTAGCTGATGGCCAGTTGAGCCCTGTAGTTGAAAAGGAAGTGTTGGATTCCTTGCTTGCTGATAATCAACGTGCCGCCAATATCATTCGTACGCTCAGAGCTGTATTTGCGGAAGATAAGATTGAAACGATTAGGGTTGATCTTGGGGAATTGATTCAGACTGTGCTGGGGATTACAAAATCTGAGATGCTTTCTAAAGAGATCCAAATTGTTCTTAAGCTAGAACCTAACTTATTTTTGCAGACCAATCGAAGCGAGCTCCAGCAAGTATTTTTAAATCTTTTAAACAATGCTATTGGGGCATTGGCTTCTGTAGCAAGGTTGAGCAAAACCATCACGATTGAAGGTCACCGCCTTAATGAAGGTATAGCACTCTCATTTGCAGATAATGGTACTGGCGTTTCTGAAGAAGCACGGGCCCATTTGTTTGAGCTACTGAGTGATAGCAAAAGCAAAGGAATGGGCCTGGGTCTCTGGTTATGCAAACATATTGTGACGCGGCATGGTGGGAGTATTTCATACCAAGCCAATCCTGCTGGCGGTGCTCAATTTATTCTATGGCTACCTTTTCAATCTAGGCTCGCGTAATAGTTTCTTCAAGGCGTAAATGCACCACCTGCCTCAAGTGCCTTCAGCACATCGCCTGAGATACCCAGTTCTATAAGAATTTCGCTGTTATGTTCACCTAGCAGCGGGGGGTGCTTGCGAACTTGTTGTGGGGTTCCCATCATCTTGACTGCAAAACCAATATTGGGAACAGAGCCTTCAATTGGATGATCAATTTCCATGCGCATTTGACGATGACGACCGTGCTCACTATCAAATGCTTCTGGATAAGTATTAATGGGGCCTGCCGGGATACCAGCAGCGAGCAGATCATCTATCCATTCATGACTTGTTCTGCTAGCGAATGTCTTTTCTAATTCAGTAGCAAGTTCTAAGCGATTGGCTAGACGTAATGGATTAGTTCTAAAACGCGCATCTTCAAATAACTCAGGTCGACCCACTTTGTCACACAGCAGTTTCCACAGCTTTTGGTTAGTGGCGCCCATCACAAAGTAACCGTCCGAGGCTTTCATGGCTTGATAGGGAGCACTCATATGATTGGCTGTACCCAGCTTATATGGCTCAACTCCAGTGCCCCAATATTGCGCCGTATCCCAGATAGAAAATGCTAAGGCAGAATCAAATAGGGAAGCATCAATAAATTGTCCCTCACCGGTTTTAGTCTTGCCAATGTATGCCGACAAAATGCCGTAAATAGCAAACAGTGCACAGCCAATATCGGCTACAGGAACACCCGCTTTAACCGGTGGGCCATCAGGATAGCCAGTAACACTCATCACTCCAGACATGGCTTGGGCCATTAAATCAAATCCAGGACGATCCGCCCAAGGACCTGTTTGCCCAAAACCTGAGATGCTGGCGTAGACCAAGCCAGGATTAATCACCTGTAAGGAGGGATAATCAATACCGAGTTTTTTCATGACGCCAGGGCGATAGTTTTCAACCAGGATGTCTGCTGTCTTTGCTAATTCAAAAAAGACTTTTTTGCCAGCATCTGTTTTTAGGTTTAAGGTGAGGCTCCGCTTATTGCGGTTCATATTCAGAAAGCCCATGCTATCTGAGCCCTTCATCTTAAAGCCCATCGCACCCCGGGTTTGATCGCCAGTTCCTGGCGGCTCAATCTTGATGACATCGGCACCTAAGTCAGCCAGTAGCATGCAACAGTAAGGACCGGCCATGACCTGACTCACATCTAGCACGCGTACACCAGATAGGGGTAAAGGTCTCATAGCCCCCTTTAAATCGTCCTGAGTAGGTGTTTTCGTCATTGTCTCGATTGCTCTGATATGTTTAGAATGAATGTCTAATAGTATCAAAGACAACTAAATAAGATTTGGAGACTGTATGTTGATTTCCCTGCCAAAATGGGCTCTACGTAGCCTGGTTGCTGTAACTCTGAGTTGCGTATCCCTCTTTGCGCTTGCTCAGCAAGCCTTTCCAACAAAACCGATTCGACTGATCGTAGGGTTTGCTCCTGGTGGGGGCACCGATATTGTTGCTAGAGCGATTGCACCGAAGATGAGTGAAATCTTAGGGCAAAGCATCATTATTGAAAATAAATCAGGCGCAGCTGGAACAATCGGCGCTGATTTGGTGGCTAAATCAAATCCAGATGGCTATACCTTGCTCATGGGGCACTCCAATTCAAATGCGATTGCACCATTTGTTCTTACAAGTGTTCCCTACAATCCTGCAACCGATTTCACACCCATTACCTATTTGGGCTATGTACCAAACGTATTAGTAGTAAAAGCATCATTGCCAGTGAACTCGGTAGCTCAACTCATTTCACTAGCTAAAGCTAATCCTGGTCAGATGACCTACGGCTCATCTGGTATTGGCAGTACACAGCACTTAGCGGGTGCCTTGTTTGCTAAGATCGCAGGCATTCAAATTAATCATGTCCCATACAAGGGTAGTGGCCAAGCCATTATTGATTTGCTTGGGGGCCAGATCACGATGAACTTCGATACCTTGCCGCCGAACTTGCAACAAATTAAAGAGGGTAACCTCAAGGCGCTAGCGATTTCTACGCCTAAACGCTTATCGATTCTGCCGAATGTACCCACCTTTAATGAAGTTGGCATTACCGGATTTGATGTGACCAACTGGTACTCCATCATGGGTCCCAAAGGCATGGACCCTGCGGTAACAAATAAGATTGATCAAGCTGTAAAAGCAGCGATGGCAGACCCGCAGATTAAGAAGACCTTAGATTCTCAAGGCCTGCAACCTGAAGGCCCAGCAACACCTGCCGCCTTTAGCCTTTTCTTAGCGGGTGAGCTCGCTAAATATCAGCGCTTAGTCAAGAGTCTCAACATTAAGGCAGAATAATTTTCTATGATGCAAAAGGATCAAGGTAGGAATGTCGCACAAGTGTTATTTGAATTACGCGGCAAGATTGCATACATCACCTTTGATCATGTAGCTGCTCACAATGCCATGACAGTTGCGATGTACGAAAGTCTTCAATCGATCTGTCAAGACATTGCTAAGAATTCGGAGATTCATATAGCCATTTTTCGTGGTGCGGGCGGTAAGTCTTTTGTTTCCGGTAGTGATATTGCTCAATTTGCAAGCTTTAAGAATGGAGAAGATGGTGTTAGATACGAGGAAGCTATTCATAGCTACTTGAATCCATTAGCATTACTCCCGATTCCAACGATTGCAGTGATTGATGGCATGGCAGTGGGCGGCGGTTTAGCGATCGCAACATGCTGTGATTTTCGGATTGCGAGCCTAGATGCGAAGTTTGGGGTACCTATTGCTAGAACCCTTGGAAATTGCTTATATCCTGGCAATATCGCTTGGTTAGCGGCGCATATGGGCATGAATATGGTGAGGCGCATGCTGCTCTTGGCTGAAATGATCTCTGCAAGAGAACTACTCACTCAAGGCTACTTACTTGCCACACACCACCCTGATGAACTTACTAAAGAAGCAGATGCTTTGGCTGAACGCTTATTAAAACTGGCGCCCATTACTCAAAAAGCTAGCAAGCTCATCATGGCCAGAATCATTGCTAATCAATTACCAGATTGCGAGGACCTCATTCGTGAAACCTATGGCAGTGATGACTTTAGGAACGGCGTTGCTTCCTTCTTAAAGGGTGAGCCACCCGTTTGGACTGGTAAATAAAAAAGAACTCAGCAACTACTTAGTCCAAGAACATCTCTTGCAGATTATTTAGATAGCGCAGACCTAACTCAGTCGCCTTTAATTTGCTTGGGTTTTCATCTAGCAAACCCTTCGTACTTGCTGTCTCTAGCCCTTTACTAATAACGCTCAGGGGTAAGCCAGTTCGCTCACTGAAGGTATGCGTGTCAACACCATCAGTTAGCCGCAAGGAGTTAAGCATAAATTCAAAGGGAAGATCCTTGGAGGCTATTTCACGAGACTCAATCAGGGCACTACCTTTGGTTTCGATAGACTGCATATACGTTTCGGGATGACGCTCACGCACTTGACGGGTAATTTTTCCTGGATAAGAAATCTTACCGTGAGCGCCTGCGCCAATGCCAATGTAATCGCCAAAGCGCCAGTAATTCAAATTGTGTTTACATTCCTGATCTTTTTTAGCGTAAGCAGAAACTTCATAGCGTTTGTAGCCTGCCTTAGTTAGCAAGTCTAGGTTTTGCTCAAAGATGCTATCAATCTCATCTTCACTGGGTAGTTTTGGGGGGAAGTTGGCAAAGTAGGTATTAGGCTCAAGTGTGAGGTTGTAAAGAGACAGATGAGGAGTCTTAAAAGACAGAGCCGTTTCAATATCCGCTTTTGCTGCTTCAAGGCTTTGATTCGGTAAGCCATACATTAGATCAATATTGACGGACTTAAAGTGATCCAGTGCAATTTGAATGGCTCTTTTAGCTTCTGTGCCGTTATGAATCCGACCCAGTGCTTTGAGTTGCTGATCTTGAAAACTCTGAATGCCTAATGACACCCGATTAACACCAGCTTTAGCAAAGCCCGCAAATTTCTCAGTCTCAACCGAGCCTGGATTTGCTTCCATGGTGATCTCCGCACCAGGCTCTAGTTGTATGCGGGCACGAATAGCACAAAGTAGTTGATCCATGCCTGCAGCTGAAAGTAGGCTTGGCGTACCCCCACCAATAAAAATGCTATGAACTTGGCGCCCCCAAATATTGGGTAGCTCAGTTTCAAGATCAGCA
>CANHLB010000079.1 GCA_947461335.1 Burkholderiaceae bacterium
AATATTGATTAAGGCAATGTAAAAGTTTGGCAGAATGAGGCAATAATGCTTCAAATCTAGGAAAGAATGAGATGACGGTAAAAACAGCAACAAAACCAGCAACTGCTGCAAAAGCTAGCAGCAAGGCTGCGACTACCAAGACTGTAAAAGGTGCGCCCTTAACTGAAGCAGAGTTACTCAAGATGGCCGATAAGGACTACATGAATGCTGCGCAGTTAGATTTTTTCCGTCAAAAACTACAGACTCTTAAAGAAGATATTTTGAAGAACGCTTCGGAGACCACCGAACACCTTCGTGAAAATATTTTGGTGCCAGATCCTGCTGATCGTGCAACGATTGAAGAAGAGCATGCTCTCGAGTTACGTACTCGTGATCGTGAACGCAAGTTGCTTAAAAAAGTTGAGCAAGCTTTAGCTCGCATCGAAACTAGTGACTATGGTTGGTGCGAAGAAACTGGCGAGCCAATTGGCTTGAACCGCTTAATTGCGAGGCCTACAGCCAATTTATCTCTTGAAGCTCAAGAGCGTCGCGAACTCCGTCAAAAATTATTTGGCGAATAAATTTTATTTTCAATGACAAAGCATTTGCCTACCCTTAGCGATATCTCGCCTTTGTTAAAGGCGGAGATTCTTGCTGAAGCTTTACCTTATATCCGCGCGTACCACGGTAAGACTATCGTGATTAAGTATGGTGGAAACGCTATGGTCGAAGATCGCCTGAAAGAAAGTTTTGCGCGCGATGTGATCTTGCTCAAATTGGTTGGCATGAATCCTGTAGTTGTTCATGGCGGTGGCCCACAGATTGATGAGGCTCTAAAAAAGATTGGCAAGACTGGGACTTTTATTCAGGGCATGCGTGTTACCGATGAAGAAACCATGGAAGTAGTGGAATGGGTTCTTGGTGGCGAAGTACAACAAGATATCGTTATGTTGATTAACCACTTTGGCGGTCAGGCGGTTGGCTTGACTGGTAAAGATGGGGGCCTAATTCATGCTAAGAAAATGTTTGTACCAAGCGATAAAGAGCCTGGTAAAAAAATTGATTTAGGTTTTGTGGGAGAAATTGAGGCAATTAATCCCGCGGTTGTGAAAGCCTTGCAAGATGATGCCTTCATTCCGGTGATCTCTCCAATAGGCTTTAGTGCAGAGGGTCAGGCTTACAACATTAATGCCGACCTTGTTGCGGGGAAGATGGCTGAAATATTACATGCCGAGAAATTGGTCATGATGACCAATATTCCTGGAGTAATGGATAAAGATGGCAAGTTATTGACCGACTTAACCGCTAGAGAAATTGATGCCTTATTTGCTGATGGCACCATTTCTGGGGGTATGCTGCCTAAGATTTCTTCTGCATTAGATGCAGCAAAGAGTGGAGTAAATTCAGTACATATTATTGACGGTCGTATTGAGCACTCCTTATTGCTAGAAATTCTGACCGAGCAAGCATTCGGTACGATGATTCGCTCAAGGTAAAAAATACATGCGTCAATCTGTAGGCTCCGCGGATATTAAAGACAGCAATGTTGATGCTGGCAAAACCCGCAAGCGTCCCCGCCCTGGTGAGCGGCGGCTGCAGATTTTGCAAGTGCTTGCAGAGATGTTGCAAAACCCCAAGGGTGAGCGCGTAACCACTGCGGCTTTAGCTGCCAAAATTCAAGTTTCTGAAGCTGCTCTCTATCGTCATTTTGCTAGTAAAGCCCAGATGTTTGAGGGCCTCATTTCTTTTATTGAACAAACTGTTTTTGGCTTAATCAATCAGATCAATCAAAAAGAAGAATCCGGGCTTGCCCAGGCGCGTGGAATTTTACAAATGCTTTTATTCTTCGCCGAAAAAAATCCTGGCATGACGCGTGTTTTATTAGGTGATGCTTTATTGCAAGAGGACGATCGACTGCAGGAACGCATTACTCAAGTTTTAGATCGCGTTGAAGCTTCCTTAAAACAAGCATTACGAATTGCTCAAACCCAGGGGGGCGCTTGGTCGCAGGTTGGCCAAGAAGAGGTGAGTATTCGTGCTGCCATGTTGATGAGTTTTATTTTGGGTCGTTGGCATCGTTTTGCCCGCAGCGGCTTTAAGAAATTGCCAACCGAAGCCTCTGATATTAGTTTGCGCATCCTCCTCTCAGAATGAGCGAGCTAAACCTTTCTAGAAACACTATCCATTTTGCCGAGCCCTTGCCTTTGCAGAGTGGCGCCATGTTATCTGGCTATGATTTAGTAATTGAAACTTACGGCAAGCTCAACGCAGATAAAAGTAATGCAGTATTAATTTGTCACGCGCTCAATGCATCGCATCACGTAGCAGGCCCGAGCCCTGATGATCCAGAGGATATCGGCTGGTGGGATAACATGATTGGCCCAGACAAGCCTGTAGACACCAATCATTTTTTTGTTATTGGGGTAAATAACTTGGGTTCTTGCTTTGGCTCTACTGGGCCTATGAGCATTCATCCAGAAACAGGCAAACCTTATGGCGCAGACTTTCCAGTGGTTACCGTTGAAGATTGGGTCAATACCCAGGCACGTCTTGCTGATAAGTTAGGTATCCGAAAGTTTGCCGCGGTTATGGGCGGCAGCTTAGGCGGCATGCAGGCTATGGCTTGGGCAATTCAGTTTCCTAAGCGCATAGATCACTGTGTGGTGATTGCTTCTACTCCAAAATTGAGTGCACAGAATATTGCATTTAACGAAGTGGCACGTAATGCGATTTTGTCGGACCCCGATTTTCATGGGGGAAATTATTATGCACATGGTGTAGTGCCTAAGCGCGGATTACGTTTAGCCCGCATGGTTGGTCATATTACTTATTTGTCTGATGATGATATGGCTGAAAAATTTGGCCGCGAGTTACAGCGTCCAAATGGCGAATCAAATGACTATCGCTTTAGCTTTGATGTTGAGTTTGAAGTAGAGAGCTATTTACGTCATCAAGGAGATAAGTTTTCCACTTACTTTGATGCCAACACTTATCTTCTGATTACTCGTGCCTTAGATTACTTTGATCCATCACGTCGCTATGACGGCAGTCTCAATCGTGCTTTGGCTGAAGTGCAAGCCAAATTCTTGGTAGTGAGCTTTTCAACAGACTGGCGCTTCCCACCCAATCGGAGTCGGGAGATTGTGCAATCACTCCTTAGCAATAAGAGTGAAGTCAGTTATGCGGAGATTGATGCTCCTCATGGTCATGATGCATTCTTATTGGATGATGCGCGCTATCACAATTTAGTCAGAGCTTATTTTGCGCAAATGCTGGAGATTCAATCATGAGCTCTATGAATACGCGTGCAGACTTCGCAGCAATTGCCGAATGGATTTCCCCTAGTAGCCAGGTACTTGATTTAGGTTGTGGTGATGGCAGTTTCTTGGAGTTTTTACAAAAACAAAAGCCAGTGCATACCTATGGAGTAGAGATTGACGATGCTCGGGTTCTCTCATGCGTACAAAAAGGGCTTAATGTTATTCAGCAAGACTTAGAGGGTGGCTTAGCACTGTTTGAGGATGATAGTTTTGATACCGTAGTGCTGTCGCAAACATTACAAACTATCCACCAGACTGAAAAAATCTTGCGTGAAGTAGTGCGCGTTGGTAAAGAATCGATCGTGTCTTTTCCTAATTTTGGCCACTGGTCACACCGCTTAGCGGTTGGGCTTGGCCGTATGCCGGTATCAAAGAGTTTGCCTTTTCAGTGGTACAACACGCCGAATGTGCGAGTGCTTACCGTGGAAGATTTTGAGAAGTTGGCTTCTAGTCTTGGCTTAAAGGTAATCGATCAATGCATCTTGCATGATGGTCGTCAAGTGACCTTGATGCCTAATTTCTTTGGTAGTTTGGCGCTATTTCGCGTCCGCAGCACATAGAACTGTGTTCAAAGCGGTTCAGTCATGGCTTGCTGATTTTCGGGTCTATCTCGAATGGCCGTGTCTTCGGATGTTGTTTCTGGGTTTTTCTGCAGGCCTTCCCCTCTTACTGATTCTCGGAACCTTAAGCTTTTGGTTGCGTGAGGCCGGTATAGACCGCAGCACTATTGGCTACTTAACCTGGGTAGGATTGATCTATGCATTTAAGTGGATGTGGGCTCCGCTCGTCGATCGTTTGCAAATCCCACTATTAACAAAGTTATTAGGACGGCGCCGTAGCTGGTTGTTGTTTGCTCAAGCGCTCATCATTTTGGGTCTTGTAGGAATGTCTACTCTTGATCCTAAAATTGCATTGAACTCTATTGTTTGGTGTGCCCTATTAGTGGCATTTGGTTCAGCTACGCAAGATATTGCCTTAGATGCATTTCGGATTGAATCAGCTAATAGTGATCATCAAGCAGCCTTAGCTGCTACTTATCAAACAGGGTATCGACTTGCCTTGATTTGGTCAGGCGCAGGCGTTCTTTGGCTTGCTGCAAGGGCTGAGACAGGTAGTACTTACGATGCTGCTGCCTGGCAGTTTGCTTATTTATGTATGGCTGCCTCAATTAGTGTGGGTGTGATCACCACCTTATTAAGTAAAGAGCCAGTGAAAATTGATTTACCTAAAGCGCGCAATGTCAAAGCCTGGTTGCACCAAACATTAGCAGAGCCATTTGCAGAGTTTCTGACTCGCTATCGCTGGCATGCAGTGTTGATTTTGTCTTTAATTGCTATTTATCGTATTAGTGATGTAGTCATGGGTATTATGGCCAACCCTTTTTATGTAGATATGGGCTATACCAAAGATGAAGTAGCTGCGGTGAGTAAAGTATTTGGCGTTGTGATGACTTTGGTGGGGGCTTTTATAGGTGGAGTGCTTACACTTCGATTTGGTGTCTTGCGCATTTTATTTGTGGGCGCAATCTTATCAGCGGCCAGCAACCTATTGTTCGCTTGGTTAGCAACCCAAGGTCATGATTTACATGGTTTGATTTGGGTAATTTCCGCTGATAATTTAAGCTCAGGCATTGCAAGTGCAGCTTTTATTGCCTTCTTGTCTGCTTTAACCAATATTCGTTATTCAGCTACCCAGTACGCTCTATTTAGCTCGATGATGTTGCTATTGCCCAAATGGTTAGCGGGTTTTTCAGGAGTGTTTGTCGATCACTTTGGTTACCAAACATTCTTCTTCGGCACCGCTATTATTGGCGTCCCAGTCTTACTCTTAATTTGGGCAACGATTCATTTCCAGGTCGTTCAGATCAACAAAGATGAGAGCGATTAAATTACAACTTCCAATCGTAGTCCACGGTGAGTGGCGCATGATCTGAGAAGCGTTCATCTTTGTATACAGAGGTTTTCTTGGCGCTATTGGCAATGCCAGGGGTGCTGATGTGATAGTCAATTCGCCATCCAACGTTCTTGGCATAAGCTTGTCCACGATTACTCCACCAGGTATAACAAGACTCTTCAGCTTTAGGCTCTAATTTCCGATAGACGTCTACGTAACCCACCTTATCGAATAAGTTAGTAAGCCAGGCTCGCTCCTCTGGCAAAAATCCAGAGTTTTTAAGATTACCTTTCCAGTTCTTAAGATCAATTTCCTTGTGGGCAATATTGACATCACCACAAAGTATGATCTCTCTGCCAGCTTTTTTCAGCTGAATAAGGTGCGGCAAAAAACTGTCGAGATAGCGGTATTTCGCTTCTTGGCGCTCAGGTGAACTTGAACCTGAGGGCATATAAACGGAAATGACTGAAAGGCCTTTGAAGCGCGCCTCAACATAGCGTCCTTCAGCATCAAATTCTTCATTGCCATAGCCGTATAAGACATTATCTGGCTTATGGGGGGTATAAATGCCGCAGCCGCTGTAGCCTTTTTTCTGTGCATGGTGAAAAAAGCCATGTAAACCATCGGGATTTAGGATGCCATCCTCTAAGTCATCGCGTTGTGCCTTGAGCTCTTGCATGCAGATAAAGTCAGCCTTTTGCTTGATAGCCCATGGCAGAAAGCCTTTTTTGATAGCAGAACGGATACCGTTGAGGTTCTCGGAAATGATGCGTAACATGTAGTCCTATGAGCTCAAATAATTCAAATCAAGATAACTTTATTCGTTTTGCTTTGGAGGCAAAAGTTTTGTCCTTCGGAGAGTTTAAAACTAAAGCTGGAAGACTCTCGCCTTATTTCTTTAATGCGGGTGGATTTAATGATGGCGCACGCTTGAGTGCATTGGGTCGCTACTATGCAAAAGCCTTAGAAGAGTCCAAGATTTCTTTTGACATGCTTTATGGCCCAGCATATAAAGGCATCACTTTGGCTGCTGCAACTGCAATTGCGCTGGCCGATTCTGGATTAAATGTTCCTTATGCCTATAACCGTAAAGAGGCCAAAGATCATGGCGAAGGAGGATCATTGGTTGGCGCTCCTGTTAAAGGGAGGGTAGTCATTATTGATGACGTCATTTCTGCTGGGACTTCAGTTCGAGAATCAGTAGATCTGATTCGCGGTGCTGGTGCACAGCCAGTCGCGGTATTGATTGCATTAGATCGCATGGAGCGCTCTGGTAATGCAGTTGAGCTTGGTGACAAGTCTGCTGTACAGGCTGTTGAGCAAGAGTTTGGTTTGCCAGTGATTGCCATAGCGAACTTAGCTCACTTGATGTCTTTCTTAATGGCATCTAGTGACCCCGAGCTTACCAATTACTTACCTGCAGTAAAAGCGTATCGCGATAAGTATGGGATCTAAGAGGGCGCTTAATTAGATTTCGGTTTCACCTTCGAATACAGTCACTGCCGGTCCGGTCATGATGACTGGCTGAACAAGATTATTAACGATGCCATCCCATGAAATTTGAAGATCGCCGCCACGGGTATGCACTTTGACTGGTGATTCAAGTAGGCCTCGACGAATCCCTGAAACTACTGCTGCACAGGCGCCAGTCCCACAAGCCAGGGTTTCACCTGCGCCACGTTCGTAGACGCGCAACTTAATTTCATTGCGATTGAGGACCTGCATATACCCAGCATTCACTTTTTTTGGAAACGCGCGGTACTTTTCAATTTCAGCGCCTTCTTGAAGAACGGGCGCGCTTTCAACGTCAACTACCACTTGAACAGCATGCGGATTACCCATTGAAAGTACACCAATAAAGCTATCGTGTGAAGCAGGATGCTCTAAAGGGATGGCATAGAGCATTTCCTGAAACTCTTGCATGCTACCTAATCCGCTTGCATCAAATGGGATTTGGCTGTGCTCAAAAATGGGCGCACCCATGTCTACTTCTACCTGGCCATCAGGTTGAGACTTGAGGGTCAGTACGGTATGAGCAACTTCAACACGCAGTGGATTTTTGGTAGAAAGACCTTGGTCTAATATAAAGCGTACAAAGCAGCGCGAGCCATTGCCGCATTGCTCGACTTCGCCGCCATCAGCATTGAAAATTCGGTAACGGAAATCAGCATCAGGACGAGTAGCTTTTTCAACGATGAGAATTTGATCTGCGCCGATACCAAATTGACGATTAGCCAATACTTGCCATTGCTCACGTGTAATCGAGCTGAGGTCTTGATCAATGCCATTCAGCACAATGAAATCATTACCAGCACCATGCATCTTGGTGAAACGTAATTTGCGTCGTGGTGAATTAGTGCCCAAAATATTTTCGCTTAATCATAAAGACTGGCTTGGCCAGGAGGTCTGTGTTTAAAACGCTTATGTACCCAATAGTACTCTGCTGGTCTTTCAC
>CANHLB010000080.1 GCA_947461335.1 Burkholderiaceae bacterium
AAAACCAATAATCAATAAAGTAGGTCCTAAATAGTACAAAGCAGACACCAACATATTAGGTTCGTCATCGGCTTTACCGGTTACTTGAACGCCATACTTCATTAAGTCACCAACCATCCAGATATCACCTGGGGAAATGATGGAATATTTATTGCCATCAGCTGGGGTGACTTGCAATGTACGACCTTGTACATCAACGCGCTTTACTTTTCCAGCCTTAGCGTCATCCATAAATTGGGAGTAAGTGACTTGTGTCTGATCCTTGGGCTTATCGAACTGTTTAAAAACAGTAAATAGCACCAAGCCCACGATGAGCCACACGCCGATTTTTTGGAACATATTGCTGTTCATATTGCCGTTCAAAATTCATTCCTTTTCTGGATCTAGCCAGTAATAAAGCAGCTTGCTTCCTATGTATTTGATTCTACTACCACCCCTTTTCAAGGGCTAATGGCATATTTATTTCATAAACCCATGTATTTAAGGGGGTTATTGGGGGGTATCTGAGGCATTTTGACCTGATTTTGTGGCTTATTTAGGGGGTTTTAGGTTTCGCCCCAGTAAGAAGATCTCTGAAGACCTAGCTCTGGAAGCCTTAGGTTTTCTGGAGGCGACTGTTTTAAAGACCTTTTTAAAGGATTCCACAATCTGGCTGTAGCCACTGCCGTTAAAGCATTTAATCAATAATGCACCCTCGGGTTTGAGGTGATCCGCTGCAAAATCTAGGGCAATTTCAGCCAAAAAGGCCATGCGGGCAGCGTCCGCTACACCCACTCCTGAGAGGTTTGGTGCCATATCCGATAAAACAAGATCAACCTTACCTTCTGCGCTTATAGGCAACAGTGCTTTAAGCGCATGTAATCCCTCTTCCTCACGAAAGTCACCCTGTATAAAGCTGACATCGGCAATATCTTCCATAGGAAGGATATCAATCGCAATGATTTGACCATCTGGCTTGCCTGACTCAATCTTAGGGTTGCTCTTACCAAGTTCAGTTAAACGATTGCGTGCGTATTGAGACCAACTCCCAGGAGCACTCCCAAGGTCAACAATCGTCATACCTGCTTGTATGAGGTGATCTTGCTCGTCAATTTCACTGAGCTTATAAACCGCTCTAGCGCGATAGCCCTCTTTCTGAGCCATCTTCACATAGGGATCGGTTAAATGATCCTGCAACCAACTTTTATTAAATTTATTCTTCGCCACAACTTACCCACTTTCGCCCTACATTTTCCTAGTTTTAGCCCTCTAAAGCAAAAGGAATCGATGCTAAACCTAGCAAATCCAGCCTAAAAGGGCTTTTTATGTCATCAATGCTCTATCATCGAGCCCATGACTGCTCTCACAATTACCCCCGCACAACGTAAATCCCTCAAAGCTGATGCCCATGATCTAAGCCCTGTCGTCATGATTGGCGGCGATGGTTTGACTCCTGCTGTCATCAAAGAGGCAAAGCTCGCAATTGGCCATCATGGACTCATAAAAGTTCGGGTGTTTGGAGATGATCGTGATGCCCGTGTTGCAATTTACGAAGAGCTCTGCGACAAACTGAGTGCTGCTCCAGTACAACATATCGGTAAATTACTGGTCATATGGAAACCAAAAGATATTGTTGATGAAGCATTCTCCAATCTTGGCAGATCTTCTAAGCAGACTAAGAAATCATTACAAGCGCCTCGTACTAAACGTCAGCCCAATCGCGCACCTACCAAATCTGGCGTACGTACCAGCACATCAGAAAGATCTGATCGCCGCTCCGCTTCTAATAAAGCGCCATTTGCTCGTGCTGCTGCTGTGAAGTCTGCCGCGCCTAAGAAACGGGTCCTTCGCTCTGAAGCAGCTGAATCGAAGATTGGCTGGTCATCACCAGGCTATCGCAAAGCTGTGGCTGCGCCTGCACCAATTAAGAAACGCAAAGTTCGAATGAGCAGCACTAAGAAAAAATCGCTTGGGTCTTAATGGGCTTATAAGGGATGTGTTTTAGTAAGGCGCCAAACTAAATAAATACCTAGCGCACTCTGAATCAGAAATACCACGCTAGAGGCTCCGTGTAGCTTTGCAAACATATCAGCCGATGGCGATAACATGACCGGCATACCTTGCAATAAAGCCTGATCACGCAGAGTATTCATCCAGGGAATGAAGATAAAAGAAGCTGCCACCGAACAGATCAGCATTCCCAATAGAATTAAACGTATCGGCTTGTAACTACTTAGCCCTCGTGTGATGAGAAGATTTGCCAAAATCATCAGGGCAACTGATACTACGGTACTCAAATACGCCTCAACTCCAAAAATACTTCCAGCAACCATGCCGGCTACCTGTCGATCAGTCATGGTATTAAAAATGGTGGGGGCTACTAAATAGCCAACGGTAAGCAAGCCACCTACCCATAGCCCAGCGATCAGAATAAAGAGTCTTTGTGCCCCAGCATGTATTGGAGCAGTCAGGTTCTGCACTTAGTTTCTCTGAAGACAGTTTTAGATATAACGAACAGCCAAAATCTCAACCTCACGATTACCGCCCGGAGCTTGAACAGCTACAACATCACCCTCTTCCTTGCCAATCAATGCGCGGGCAATTGGAGAGCTAATGGAGATTTTATTGAAAGCAATATCTGCCTCATCATCACCAACAATCTGATAAATGAGCTTGGTACCATCTTTTAGATCTTCTAGATCAACGGTAGCCCCAAACACTATACGGCCAGAGACATCAAGCGAAGCTGGATCAATAATCTGCGCGGCAGACAACTTCCCTTCGAGCTCCTGAATACGTCCTTCAATAAACCCTTGCTTTTCTTTAGCAGCATCGTATTCGGCGTTCTCAGAAAGATCCCCTTGGGCTCGCGCTTCGGAAATCGCAATGATGACTGCTGGACGCTCTACATGCTTGAGACGATGCAGCTCCTCTTTAAGAAGTTCTGCACCGCGTTTGGTAATCGGAATTGTGCTCATACTGCCAACCTAACTTAAATTCTTGCGCTCTATTGCGCGAACAAAAGTCAATTTTAGATTAAATGAGCTTTTGATGTAAGTCCTGTAGGGAATACACCTCTAATGACTCTTTGCTCCCTTTTTGGGATGCTAATAAACCATCCATTACCGCACGGGCCGCGCTAATAGTTGTGTAGTACGTCACACCATTTGCTTGGGCAGAAGTTCGGATGGACCTAGAGTCCGCAATGGCAGTACGGGTTTCATCTACAGTAGTAAATACTAAGGAAATTTCACCATTTTTAATGAAATCCACAATATGAGGACGCCCATCTTTAACCTTATTCACTATGCGAACTGGCAAACCAGCAGCTTCAATAGCGGCAGCCGTGCCTTTAGTTGCAACCATTGGGAAACCCAGTTGATGTAGGAGCTTGGCAACTTCAACCGCTTTAGGCTTGTCGCTATCCTTGACTGTTAGCAAAACAGTTCCACTCTTCGGTAATTTAATACCAGCACCCAACTGAGATTTAAACAGCGCTTCACCAAAAGTCTTACCTACGCCCATGACTTCACCAGTCGAGCGCATCTCTGGCCCAAGGATTGGATCAATCCCTGGGAACTTATTGAAGGGGAAAACCGCTTCTTTCACAGAGAAATATGGAGGTTTTACCTCTACCGTGATGCCCTGTTGCTCGAGTGTTTGACCAACCATGCAGCGAGCGGCAATCTTCGCTAACTGTAGACCAGTTGCCTTAGATACAAATGGGACTGTACGTGAAGCACGGGGATTGACTTCCAGAACATAGATCACATCTTTAGCATCTACATTTTGAATCGCAAACTGTACGTTCATTAAACCTATAACATTCAGCCCTTTAGCCATGAGAGCGGTTTGACGCTTAATCTCAGCTACTGTTGAATCAGATAAAGAATATGGTGGCAATGAACATGCAGAGTCGCCAGAGTGAACGCCAGCCTGCTCGATATGCTCCATCACACCACCGATAAATACTGCGGAGCCATCGCTAATGCAATCGACATCACACTCAATTGCATCATTGAGAAAGCGATCTAGTAAGACTGGGGAGTCATGTGAGACCTTCACAGCCTCACGCATATACCGCTCTAAATCACGCCCATCATGCACGATTTCCATAGCGCGGCCACCCAATACATAGGATGGTCGAACGACTAATGGGTAGCCAATCTCTTCAGCAAGTAAGAGAGCCTCTTCTTCTGTGCGAGCCGTACGGTTTGGCGGTTGACGCAAGCCAAGCTCTTGTAACAATTTCTGGAAACGCTCGCGGTCTTCAGCGGCGTCAATCATGTCAGGTGAGGTACCGATAATGGGAACACCGTTACGCTCAAGATCTAAGGCAAGCTTCAAAGGGGTTTGACCGCCGTATTGCACTATCACGCCTTTAGGCTTCTCTTTAGCAACAATTTCTAGGACATCTTCCAGAGTCAAGGGCTCAAAGTACAAGCGATCGGATGTATCGTAGTCAGTAGAAACCGTTTCAGGGTTACAGTTCACCATAATGGTTTCATAGCCATCATCGCGCATTGCCAAAGCAGCATGGACGCAGCAATAGTCAAACTCGATACCTTGACCAATACGGTTAGGACCGCCACCTAAAACCATAATCTTTTCTTTGTTACTAGGGCGTGATTCACACTCTCCATGCTCAGCTTCATAAGTAGAATACATATAAGCAGTATTCGTAGAAAACTCTGCAGCACAGGTATCAACCCTTTTGTAGACGGGTAGTACTTTTAAGCGATGACGAGCGGTTCGAACCAATGAGGCATCAATGCCTAATAATTTGCCTAAGCGACGATCAGAGAAACCCTTCTGCTTAACAAAACGCAATTCTGCAGCTGAAAGCACATCAATATTGCGCTGTTTGAGCTCTGCTTCGATTTTGATGAGCTCTTCAATTTGCTCTAGAAACCAAGGATCAATCTTCGTTTCACTATAGATCTCATCTAAGCCCATACCCATACGGAAGGCGTCTGCTAAATACCAAATACGATCTGGTCCTGGCTCATTGATTTCATTGATGATGTCATCAAGATCAGTAGAAAATTCATCTAAGCCATCAACACCAACTTCTAAGCCGCGCAATGCCTTTTGGAAGGACTCTTGGAAGGTTCGGCCAATTGCCATCACCTCACCAACCGATTTCATCTGCGTTGTTAAACGTGAATCTGCTTGTGGAAATTTCTCAAAGGCAAAACGGGGTATCTTTGTTACTACATAATCTATGGAGGGCTCAAATGATGCTGGCGTTGCCCCACCCGTAATATCGTTCTTGAGTTCATCTAAGGTGTAACCAACAGCAAGTTTGGCAGCAATCTTGGCAATTGGGAAACCAGTGGCTTTTGAGGCCAGAGCAGATGAACGAGATACCCGCGGGTTCATCTCAATCACGATCATGCGTCCATCCTCTGGATTAATCGAGAACTGGACGTTAGAGCCGCCAGTATCTACACCGATTTCACGCAGAACTGCGATCGATGCATTACGCATGATTTGATATTCTTTATCGGTCAGAGTTTGTGCCGGTGCGACAGTAATCGAGTCACCAGTGTGAACACCCATTGGGTCTAAGTTTTCAATCGAGCAAACAATAATGCAGTTGTCATTACGGTCACGCACTACTTCCATCTCGAATTCTTTCCAGCCAAGGAGAGATTCTTCAATCAAGAGCTCGTGTGTTGGCGATAAGTCGAGACCACGCTTACAGATCTCTTCAAATTCTTCACGGTTATAGGCAATACCTCCGCCCGATCCACCCATGGTGAATGAAGGACGAATCACTACTGGGAATCCAGAACTCCCAGTCTCTATCTGAATACGCTGCTGCACCTCAAGTGCCTCTTCCATCGTATGAGCAATGCCGGATTTGGCAGAGCCCAGACCAATCTTGGTCATCGCCTCTTTAAATTTCTGGCGATCTTCTGCCTTATCAATCGCCTCAGGTGAAGCGCCAATCAGTTCGCAACCGTATTTTTCTAATACTCCATGACGATGCAGATCTAATGCACAATTCAAGGCAGTTTGGCCGCCCATCGTTGGCAAAATCGCATCTGGCTTTTCAGTTGCAATGATGCGCTCCACTACTTCCCAAGTAATGGGCTCGATATAGGTAACATCTGCCATCTCTGGGTCAGTCATAATGGTTGCAGGATTACTGTTCACCAAAATCACTTTGTAGCCTTCGTCTCGTAAAGCCTTACAAGCTTGGGCACCGGAATAGTCAAACTCACAAGCTTGCCCAATCACAATTGGACCAGCGCCAATAATCAGGATGCTCTTAATGTCGCTACGCTTAGGCATTATTTGCCCTCCTTATTACTGCTGGCAGCATTCATAAGCTCCACAAAACGATCAAATAAATAGGCAATGTCATGAGGACCAGGAGAAGCCTCAGGGTGGCCCTGAAAACAAAATGCTGGCTTATCTTTCCAGGCGAGACCTTGCAAGGAGCCATCAAATAATGACACGTGGGTTACGCGAATATTGTCAGGCAAGGTTTTAGCATCGACTGCAAAGCCATGGTTCTGGGAAGTAATCGCTACCCGACCAGTATCTAAATCTTTGACTGGATGGTTAGCGCCATGGTGACCAAACTTCATCTTCAAAGTTTTAGCCCCTGCCGCTAGCCCCATAATTTGGTGGCCTAAGCAAATACCAAAAGTCGGAATACCCTTTGCAATAATTGCTTTTGCGGCAGCAATGGCGTAATCACAAGGCTCAGGATCGCCAGGACCGTTGGAGAAAAATACACCATCTGGGTTCATTGCTAAGACTTGCGCGGCGCTCGTTTGGGCTGGCACGACAGTTAACTCACAGCCTCTCTCAGTGAGCATGCGCAATATATTGCGCTTTACGCCAAAGTCATAGGCAACTACTTTTTTGATCGGCTTGGTTTTATCTAAAGTTCTATATGCAGGTTTACCAGTTGGGCCATGCAAATCCCATTCAGCTTCAGTCCACGGATAAGATTTTTGAGTGCTCACCACTTTGGCTAGATCTAAGCCAGCCATTCCTGGGAAGGCTTTAGCAAGCTCAAGCGCCTTCTTACCTAGAGTCTCATAAGAGTCACCCAATTTGCCAGCGACAATAGCTCCGGATTGAGCGCCCTTATCACGCAGAATACGCGTTAATTTACGAGTATCAATTCCGGCAATGCCAGGTACGCCTGCTTTAATGAGATAACCATCTAAAGTTCCTTCAGAGCGAAAGCTAGATACGCGAATAGGTAAATCCTTAATAACTAAGCCGGCCGCATGAATTTGATCGGACTCAGCATCTTGTGCGTTTACACCAACGTTGCCAATATGGGGATAGGTCAGAGTAACAATCTGACGGCAGTAACTAGGATCGGTAATGATCTCTTGATAGCCAGTTAATGCGGTATTGAAAACCACTTCTCCGGTAGTTTCGCCTAGGGCGCCAATACTAAATCCGGGAAATATAGTGCCGTCGGCTAAAGCCAACACGGCGGGAGGAAAAGAAGGAAGCAAGGGTGACAAACCATCTCCAGTCCCTGCTCCATCCGACGCTCAAACCCCCAAAAAGACCAACCCGAGGCTTGTTTATGCGGGAGGTGAGTGTCTTTA
>CANHLB010000081.1 GCA_947461335.1 Burkholderiaceae bacterium
GAGTGATGATGCAAATAGAAAGCAGCAAATGGATAAAGTGAATCCAAAATATATCTTACGTAACCATCTTGCTCAGTTTGCTATTGAAAAAGCGCAGCAAAAAGATTTTTCTGAGGTGGCTAAATTATTAAAGATATTAGAGAGCCCTTTTGATGAGCAAGCACAATACCAAGACTATTCAGGCCCACCACCTTTTGATTTAGCAACTGTCGAAGTAAGCTGCTCTTCATAAGATAATATTTAGCGATGAATTGAACGGAGTTTTGATGAAAAAAACAGATCAAGAGTACAAAAAATCCTTAAGCGATATCGAATACAAAGTTACGAGAGAGGCTGCCACTGAGAGACCTTTCTCTGGCAAGTATTGGGATCATTGGGATAAGGGCAGATACACCTGCGTTTGCTGCGGAACCCCCCTTTTCCTATCTGAAACTAAATTTGATGCTGGTTGTGGCTGGCCAAGCTATAACCAGCCAGAGGAAGGGTCTGCGATTAAAGAAATACGTGACACCACTCATGGAATGATCAGAACCGAGGTACGCTGTGCCAACTGCGATGCACATCTCGGTCATGTGTTTGATGATGGCCCGCAGCCCACTGGACTGCGCTATTGCATTAATTCCGCATCTTTAAGCTTTGAGCCTAGCTCAAATGTAAAGCCAACAGAAAAATAGCTGGATAATCCTCTTATGAAATTTTTATTCGATCTATTCCCCATTATTCTGTTCTTCGTCGCTTTTAAATTTAGCGATATCTACACTGCAACCATTGTGGCGATGGTTGCTACTATCGGCCAAATACTTTGGGTCTACTATCGCCATCGCAAAATCGACACGATCCAATGGATTAGCCTAGCGATGATCTTGGTTTTTGGTAGCTTAACGATCTTTTTGCACGACAAAACTTTTATTCAGCTAAAGCCGACAGCCTTATATTGGCTTTTCTCAGCAGCCCTATTTATTAGCGCCCAATTTTTTAGTAAGAATTGGATTGAGATCTTAATGGGGAAACAAGTAAACCTTAAGCCTCAAAGCTCACATTCTGTATGGCATCGCTTAAACATGGCTTGGGCTGGATTCTTTTTCCTCATGGGCGCCCTTAATCTTTATATCGCCTTTGAATATTCTGAAGAAGCCTGGGTGAACTTTAAATTATTCGGCAGTACAGGCCTGCTCATTGTATTCGTCATTATTCAGGGTGTTTGGTTGACCCGTCATATGGAGCAGCCATCCGAATGAGTATCAATCAAGAGCGCATTGTTCTTTTTGAGCAAGATCTTCATAAAACCTTCGCACTTAAGCACCTGATGATAGAAGATGAGAGCCACCTGCATGCTGGACATGCTGGCGCTGCAAGTGGTGGCGGGCACTTCAAGCTCACTATCGTAACCCCTGAATTTAAGGGCCTAACCTTGGTTGCTAGGCATCGCGCTGTCTACGCAGCCTTAAATCAGCATATTCCAGCAGAGATTCATGCTCTAACAATCTCCGCCATGACGCCTGAAGAATTCAGTTCCCAGGTCTGATTTACACTGTTACATTCCAATAGCAATTTTAATTTCTTTTATATGTTCAATTCACGTCAAATCATCACAGTTAGCCTTCTAACGGCTAGTCTTCTATCCTCACATGCCATTGCCCAAAATGCAGCAATTGTCAACGGTAAACCCATTCCAAAAGCTCAATTAGATAAGTTAATACAAAAGTCAGGTCAGGGAGACAATCCTCAAATACGTGATCAAGCTCGTGAAATGTTGATAACCCGTGAATTAATTTTGCAAGAGGCTAATAATCGTGAACTAATACAAAAAGAATCTGTACGTGATCAATTGGAGCAATCTCGCGTGGGCGTTCTAGTAGCAGCTGTTTTTGAAGACTATGTTGAAAAAGAAGGTATTGCTGATGCAGAGCTAAAGGCCGCTTATGAAAGCGTTAAAGCCCAGTACACTGGCAAGGAATACCACGTTGAACATATTTTGGTTGAAAAAGAATCAGATGCCAAAGCAATCATCGCTCAATTGAAAGCTGGCGGGAATTTTGAAGAGATCGCTAAAGCAAAATCCAAAGATCCAGGCTCCGCAAAAAATGGCGGTGATCTTGGTTGGGTATCAGAAAAATCTCTAGTTCCAGAGTTCTCAAAAGCTATGGTGCAAATGAAGAATGGTCAGATAAGTGATAAGCCAGTAAAAACACAGTTTGGCTACCACATTCTTAAAATGCTAGATTCTCGGGATACCAAAGCACCAAGTTTTGAAGAGATGAAAGATCAATTAAAGCAAATGATTGCATCTGATCAAAATTGGCAAAAAGCGAAGTTTGCTGAAATGATGCAAAAGCTACGCGCCAAGGCAAAAATTCAGTAAAAGTTCGAACTACTATCTCGCTGGGTAGTATCTTGGCTTAAGTTTTTGGATTGCCATGCCCGCCAATCCACAAGCAAACGCCGACATTACAAAGACATCGCGCGGTTGAGATAACTCCCAAATCCAACCAGCACATAAGCCACCCAAAGTACCTCCTAATCCATAAGATACAGTAGCCATTAAGGCCTGTCCCCTAGCTTGTAGTGGTCCTGTAAACCAACGCTGAAGTAACTTCGTTGCGGCGCTATGGTGAGCCGCAAACGTTCCAGCATGAAGAACTTGGGCAAAAATCAAAACAGAAGTAATTGGTAAGAAAGCAATCAAAATAAAGCGTATTACCCCAATACCAAAAGCGGCCTGCAATACTACTTCTGCATCTAATCTACTTAGCACCTTACTTTGGAAGTAGAAAAAAATCACTTCTGCAAATACACCCAGTGCCCAGAACAAACCAATTTGTAGTTTGTTGTATCCAAGATCGGCAAGGTATAGAGAGTAAAAGACATACAAGGCGGCATGAGCGAAGACCATAAAAAACCCAGAGAGTAAAAACCAGCGAACATCTGGGTTAAATAAAACTACCAGCAACTCACCCTTCACCATTTTGCGACGTTCCATCTTTGGTTCATGTAGCAAAAAGGTAACTAAGGCCAGAGCGGATAAAACAACTGCGCCAACTAATGGATAGAGTTCTATAGATTTACGCTGAAACAGTTCTCCAGCAGCCAAAACCATGAAGATAAAGCCCAAAGAGCCCCATAGTCTTAAACGTCCATAGCGCTTATCAAATGAATTATCTTTAAACAAAGCATGAACTGTTGCTGTCTCACCAAGAGGCATGAGACTACTTAGGATGGTATGAAGTACAAACATCCAGATAAAAAAGCTAACGTAACTTTGGAGAAAATAAATCGATAAAAAAACTAGCGCTGCCAAACAAGCACAAAAGCGAATAATACTAATCCGATTGGATAAAAAGTCTGAGAGCCAACCCCAAGAAAATGGTCCAACAATCCGAGTAATTTGCAGCATTGACATCAGCACCGCAATCTCAATAATGCTGAACCCTCGCTCTAAAAAGAATAAGCTGGCATAGGGTGATACTAGGCCAACATAAGCAAAATATAAAAAGAAAAAGGACCCGAAGGCCCAGCGGAGTGAAGGCGTCATCTCTATAAATTGTTCAATCGAGTTTAGAGCCTGGTCGTGATGCCGGTATGGGATTAACTGCTACTGTGACATCAGCGCATTGCGCACGATGGCGTAGTGCATGATCCATCACCACTAATGCCAACATTGCTTCAGCAATTGGAGTGGCACGTATGCCAACACAAGGATCATGGCGCCCCTTAGTTTGAACACTAATCGCCTTGCCATCCAAATCAATGGATTGTTTTGCACTCATAATGCTCGAAGTAGGCTTAATGGCAATCGAAACACGTAGATCTTGCCCGCTGCTAATGCCGCCCAATGTACCTCCAGCATTATTACTAGCAAAACCATCGGGATGCATTTCATCACCATGCTCGCTACCACGCTGAGACACTGATTTGAAGCCTGCACCAATCTCAACACCCTTAACAGCATTGATGCCCATCATCGCATGCGCAATAGCTGCATCCAATTTATCAAAAAGTGGCTCACCCAAACCAATCGGGACCTTACGCGCTCGGACTTCAATGCGCGCTCCACAAGAGTCCCCTGCTTTGCGTAGCTCATCCATGTACGTCTCAAGCTGGGGAATGATGTCGGCATTGGCAGAGAAAAATGGATTCTGATCAATCTGAGTGTGATCTTTAAACGGAATCTCTATTTCGCCGAGTTGACTCATATAGCCATAAAACTCCGTACCAAATTGTTCATACAGCCACTTTTTGGCAATAGCTGCAGCTGCAACAACTGGAGCAGTTAAGCGCGCAGATGAGCGCCCACCTCCACGAGGATCCCGAAAACCATATTTATGGTGATAAGCGTAGTCAGCGTGGCCAGGTCGAAAGGTTTGCAAGATGTCCCCATAGTCTTGGCTGCGCTGGTCGGTATTGCGAATCAAAAGAGCAATAGGCGCCCCTGTCGTTTTACCCTCAAAGACACCTGAGAGGATCTCAACTCGATCCTCCTCCTTGCGCTGGGTTACGTGACGTGATGTGCCTGGTTTACGGCGATCAAGGTCAATTTGTAGGTCTGCCTCAGATAAATACAAGCCTGGAGGGCAGCCATCAACCACCGCCCCAATAGCGGGACCGTGAGATTCACCAAAAGTGGTGACAGTAAAAAGGAGGCCTAATGTATTCCCTGACATAAGGACATTATCTCATTTGTCAGAAATATCGGCTTAAAGAGAGTGGTTAAAGACTAGTTTGCGGCTTTTTCAGTATCTTCTGGCCAGTCGCGAATATATGCCTTAAGCATGCTGTTTTCAAAATCCTGTGCTTCTACAACCGATTTAGCAACGTCATAAAACGAAATAACGCCCATGAGCATTTTTTGATCCACCACTGGTAAATAGCGAGCATGATCTACCAACATCATGCGACGTACTTCGTCAATCTCCGTTTCCATATTGCAAGTCAAAGGCTTTTGGTTCATGACTGAGCTCACCTCAAGTCCATCTAAATTGCCATGATGTTTTGCCAATGCAGAGATCACTTCACGGAAAGTCAGAATACCGACAAGCTTGTCATACTCCATGACAACGAGAGATCCAATATCATGTTCACTCATGACCAAGACTGCAGTTTGTAGAGCTGTGTCGGGCGCAACGGTAAATAAAGTGCTGCCCTTTACACGCAATATGTCACGTACTTTCATCTAGTCTCCAAAACCATACATAAAATGTACAGATAGCTTCAATATATTCTCAAGACCAGTTTCAATCAAGTTAAAGAAGCGTTCTTTTAGTAACGAATAACCCTAATGACCCCGCTGCGGATGTTAGGTAAATTCGCCACTAAAATCGCGCCAGCTAAGGTAATCCACCAGGTCATATAGATCCAAAGGAGTCCTAGCGGGAATATGGCAAAAGCGCCGTAAACCGTCTTATAGAAGGCTGTGTGGCTTAAGAAGATAGCAAAGCCAAACTTCATAATTTCAAAGCTCAGGGCAGCTACTAGGGCCCCTGCAAATGCATCCGCCCATAAAATCTTGGCATACGGCAAGATTTTATATATCACTGCATAAACAGCAATTGCCATAAAAACTGGCGCTATCGTTGCAATTAAACGAAAACCGAAAGAGACTGATTTAATCCACCCTTCAGAAGCAACAAATAAAATACCGCTGAGGTAGATACCTAGACCTAAAACAACTGGCCCTAAAAAAGTTGCCGCGCTATAAATGACTATCTTTTTTAATAGAGGCCGATTTTGTTCCACCTTAAAAATCTGATTAAATGCCGCTTCAATCACAGCTAAAGTCATGAGCGCGGTAATGACTAAGCCAATTAAACCGACATAAGTTAAGCCGCGTGCCTGAGATGAGAATTGGTCTAAATAAATAAAAACCTGCTGATTTATGCCCCCAGGCATATAGGTTTCTAGCAGCCAATTTCTAAAGGCATTTTTTACTTGTATTACGCTAGGAAGGTAGCCAATCAATATGGTAGCAATGGTTAGCATCGGTACTAAGGAAAGAGTCGTTGTAAAAGCTAGGCCACCAGCAATTTGATTAAGATTTAGGCCGCGATTACGCTCCCAGAGCTCTTTGCCCAGAGCAAGCCATAATTGGGGGTTACGAATAATGTGCATCGCCGTATCATAAGAGAAGAATATGAACCAATACGATATTTTAGTTTTGTACTACTCCCGTTATGGCGCTACCAAGGACCTGGCACGCCTCATTGCTGAAGGCATTGAAAGCGTTCCAGGTGTAAATGCTAGGGTCAGGACCGTTCCCCCTATTTCTACTGTCTGCGAGGCCACAGAGAGGACTGTACCCAATGAGGGTGCGCCCTACGTTGAGTACTCTGATCTTCAAGAATGTATAGGTTTGGCTCTAGGCTCCCCTACTCGTTTTGGCAATATGGCTGCCCCTATGAAGTATTTTTGGGATGGCAGCTCATCCGAGTGGCTTAATGGTGCCCTTATCGGAAAACCAGCTTGTGTTTTCACTAGTACAGGCAGCATGCATGGTGGACAAGAAAGCACTCTGCTCACTATGATGATTCCGCTGCTGCATCATGGAATGCTGATTGTTGGCTTACCTTATAGTGAGCCGGATTTAATGTCAACCAGTACCGGTGGCAGCCCTTATGGTGTTACTCACTTGGCACATGCAGATGGTAGAGCTCCTATTAGCCCAGAAGAGCAGCGCTTAGCAAAAGCGCAAGGTAAACGCTTAGCAGAAACTGCGCTAAAGCTTTTGCAGAAAAAATAATGAGCATGCTCAAGCAACTACTTGAAAAGAACCCATATCAACTTCTGGCCACAGCAGCTTTTGTGGATTTATTTATTTTGTGCGTGAGCTGGGAATGGTTTATCTCGCCATTACGCCCTGGCGGTTCATGGTTGATATTAAAAGGGGTGCCATTACTCTTTGCCATACCAGGCCTGTGGAAAGGCAAGGTCTACACTATGCAATGGGCCTCAATGTTGATACTGCTCTACATCACTGAAGGCTTGGTGCGCATACTCGAGCCAGGCACAAACTTTTGGATGGCTCTTTTAGAAACCATCTTAGCTACCACTGGCTTTGTTTGCTTGCTCATTTACTTAAAGCCCATCAAAAAGGAAGCAAAAAGTTTAGCTAAAAAAAAGGCTCAGGCTAAGGGATGAAGCAAAGCTTGATCGAACAATTTAGCGTATTGCTGGGTAAGCAATATGTTCTCATAGCAGATGAAGATAAAGCGCCCTACCTTACTGATTGGCGCAAACGTTTTACTGGCAAAGCCTTAGCTGTTCTTCTGCCCAAGACGACTGAAGAGGTATCTGCAATTGTGAAGCTATGCGGATCAAGCCATATTGCGATTATTCCGCAAGGTGGAAATACGGGCTTATGCGGCGGCGCCACACCCGATAATAGCGGCAATCAAGTGATTCTCAATCTTAAGCGGATGAACCAAATTCGTGAGATTGATGCAGTTAATCAAACCATTACTCTAGAAGCCGGCTGTATTTTGCAAACCATTCAAGAAAATGCTGCAGCAAAATCC
>CANHLB010000082.1 GCA_947461335.1 Burkholderiaceae bacterium
TACAAAACCCTTGGCAAAATCCTCACTTAAAAATAAGCTGCAACTAAAGGGTGTTCCTTGGGCTTGTTTTTGCCCCGAAAATACGCCAATGCCTTGATAGAGGGCATTGCGACGCGACATCATTTCATAACGAAGGCGCGCCTCCCAATCAGGCGGTTTAGTCGCTTGCCTTTGCATAGCTTCTGGCGGATTTGTATTTTGAGAATTTCTGCCACCAAAAAAGCTACTTGAAGGTCCACCCCGCATAAAAAAAGGCTCTTCTTTTGGCGCTGCCTCTACATTGGAAGGTTGAGAAGACGCAGGTTTATTTGACTGGGTAAGAGAAGAAGAATCAGCAGGAGTGGCAGAGACTGAAGAGTGTGAAGAAGATAGAGCCGTTGCAGAACTAGGATGAGATTGATCAGTACTCGAATCGGGCTGCGCTGCTGAACTGGTTTTACCATCCATGATGGTAACCCTTAACCATCCTTGACTATTGCCTTTACGTAAAGGTAAAGGTTTTAAGTCCGGGATGATTTTCCATATCAATACATGGATACCAATACTGAGCAGCAGCGCAAGGAGCAGAGGGGATTTAGGTGCAAAGAGAAAATCTCCTTTGCTCCCATGCTGCCGATTGAGAGCTATTCCCATACCTTTAATTTCAGTTGCAAGGAAATAGCGCCATGTACTCGATCACCTATGGTAGGAATGACAAACACGTTTGCGCCTACCCAGTCACCTTCCCAGGTTAGGGCTGGTAGGGCTGCTGGAAACCAGCCGCCATTATTGGTAGATGAATAACCATTAAAGCCACCAATGACCGCGCCAATCTTAATCGGGCCAATGGCAATGGGCTGGTAATAGACGCCGGCATAGTTCGAGTGCGCGCGATCACTGTTATAAAAGCGCCCCGCAGTTAGTGAAGCAACGGTATTAAAGCGGTACTCCACACCTGCGCCCCAGTTACCATTATTTAAATTCTGATTGGTTTGAAAATGGTAAGAGACCATTCCAGGATTGATCCATAGCTGGCTTTTTTTCTCAGGCTGGACCATATAAAATAAGTCATCATCAGCAAAAGAGAGTGAACTGCTGAACGCTAGCAGGCAAAAAAAAGTCTTGGCAAGCCTTATCTTGCAAACCTTATTCATATGCTTATTTTTTGTTAGAAGAGTTAGGCTTGTTGTTAGGTTTACTCAGCTTAAAGTCTAACTTTTGACCTTCATACACAAGAGTAGCTGATTCATCACCAATACTTTGCAAAGTGAGGCCTTTACCCAAATTTTCACCAACGCTAATGGCATTGGTCGGTTTGCCATCAATTTCAAAAATGGCAAAACCATCTAGGCGCCCATCAGCCCCTTTGGAGGTAATCACAACACCGCGTAAAAAGATATTGTCAGTCACTAAGGGTTTGCTGCCAAAAAGGCCATAAGCACTCGTGCCATCTTGATTGCTATACAAGGTCATCCCTTTGCTAATGCTAGAGCTTGATGCTCCTGGAGTGCTGGGGATTTGGGCTATGCGCAATACCCAGTAGGTCAAACAGGCGGCAGTCGCTAGCATGAGAAGGTAAGTGATGCTAGTAGATGCTTGGCTTGGCTTAATGCCCTTGGGGAGTATGGCGGGTATTTGACTCAATGAATTGGAAGAGGGCATGCGCAGATCTTTAAGGCCCCCTAAGAGACTTTTAAGGCTATTAGCCAAGCTAGCCTGATTTTGAGTTGAAGTTCTCCCTAGCCCCTGTTTTTTGGCCTGCAGACGTTCTTGTAATCGCTTGAGAAATTCGCTCAAAATGACAAAATACCTATAAAATTTGATTCAGTTTAAAACATCGAAAGTACCATGTTTACATTCCACTGGCTAGGCCAAATCCGCACCCTCTCTAAGACCTTTTGTAAGGCGCTTCAGCGCAAGCTCACACATAACTTCCCATTAGGCTTGCCAATTCGAGTCCCGGCGCTAGTTCGCATCAATAAGACTAGTTCGACTCCTCATCGTCGCTCCAAGGATGCTGGCTTTACCTTAATTGAGATTATGGTGGTGATTGCCATTATTGGTATTTTGGCAACCCTGATTGTGCCTAAGATTATGGGGCGGCCGGATGAAGCACGTGCTACTGCAGCTAAGCAAGACGTTGGGACTATCGTCCAAGCCTTAAAACTCTATCGCTTAGATATTGGACGTTATCCCACTACCGAACAAGGACTCAAAGCTTTAGTTGAAAAACCGACTTCTGAGCCTGTACCGCAAAACTGGAAGACCGGTGGTTATTTAGAGTCTTTACCAAAAGATCCTTGGGGCAATCTTTATCAGTACAGCAATCCTGGCACTAATGGTGAAATTGATGTTTACAGTTTTGGTGCAGACGGCAAGTTAGGCGGTACAGCACTTGATACGGATATTGGTAATTGGCAGCCGAAGAATTAGTTGCGCATTACTACACGCTTCGCTGATTTAAATTTCATCGGTTTTAAAAAGCGGATGAATACATTGAAGCATTCCTAAAGCGCGCTAGTCAGATGATGCATCAAAGAAAATCAGAGCGTGTGACCAGATCTGCTCAAAGCGGCTTTACTTTAGTAGAGATGCTCGTAGCCATTTCCATTTTGGCTATTTTGATAGCGGTCGCCGTCCTCACCATTCCCAATCATGATGATCGCTACTGGCGAGATAACTTAGACCAACTGGTCAGTTCACTCAATATGGCCCAAGAAGAAAGTGCGCTATCGGGCACTCCGATGCTCGCTCAAATTGATGCAGTAGGTTGGCGCTTTGTTCCTGTTGCTGGCGCAGCATCGAATGCACCTGCTAATGCGATGATCAATATTCGCGGCTTAGGGGCTAACCCACCCAGCACTCAGCAATCAGTGCTTGGGGAAAGCGGTCTCATACCCGATGTGTATCGCCCCCAGGCTTGGTACAAACCCATCATCATTGAGCCTGTGCAACTGAGCTTAGGTGGTGAAGCCATTACTACCGCACTTCAAATTCCTCTGGCACAAGAAAAGCGCAAAGCATTACTAATACGCGCATCCAATGGTCGGTTTACTTGGGTCAATGGAGTAGCGCAGTGAAAAAATGGCTCCATCACTTTAGATATTGTTTTCGCCAATCCGAGTCTGGCTTTGCACTAGTTGAAGTGCTCGTAGGTTTAGCAGTTTTAAGTATTGCGCTCATTGCGGGCCTGCGGGCGATTGCTAATGGTGCTGATACTCAATTAGCAGTATCTCAGCGCACTTTGGCCTTATGGAGTGCAGACAATGCTTTAATAGATTTGCGCATGACACGTGCCTTTCCGGAGGTTGGGACCACCGTATTTAGTTGCCCGCAAGCAAACTCTATTTTTGTTTGCCAGCGCAAGATTCTCAGTTCACCTAATCCGGCCTTTCGAAGAGTAGAAATTACGGTCTATGCCGCAAGTCCTGATAGCGCGCAAACTCCTGCTGGGCCACGTCTTGCTTGGCTTACGACGGTGATTCCTAATCCTGCTAGCGGTGTCATGTGACAAAGCCTAACAATCAACTGGGTTTTGCACTCTTAGAGCTCATCGTTGCGATGGCGATTATGGCTATCGTCGGACTTTTGGCATGGCGCGGTATGGATGCCATGATTCGAGGCAGGGAAGTGATTGAGCGCCGCTCTAATGAAGACCTTTCTTATATGCAGTTAGTACGCCAGTTTGATCGCGACTGCCAAGAAATTTTACGCCGCGACGAACTCAATTTTGAAATTGGCACGGCTAATCTCTCTACAGGGGCTACTGCAACAGCTGGTAATACTAATAGCGCTGCTAGTGCTAGTAGCGGCACTAGCAATTTATCAAATAATGCTCTGCCTTCAATTGCAGCGGGGGCTAAAAATATTTGGTGGTTGCGTCACTATCACGCCGATATGCAAGATGCTTGGTTGTTAGTAGGCTATGGCATGGGCACATCTGGCCTACAACGCTGGACAAGCCAACCTTTACTGCGCAGGGCTGATGCCATGAATCTTTGGAATAATGCCTTGCGTAATCCTGACTTACCCTCAAGTGATTTATTAGTCAGCTGGCAAGCACCGAGCATTGTGCGGCAATCTTTTGCGGTGCAAAGTACGCTGACAACCGGTGCTGGTGGAAGTGGCATTAGTGCCACTGGTACTGGCAGTGCACCAGCCAATGTTACCCCTAGCAACAACGCCCCCACTACTCCCACGCTAAGTTTGATTGCTCCAGATCAACAAGGTTTAATCATGCAGTGGTGGCTTAAAGATATTGCCTTGCCCATTACCCGCTCTTGTTTAATGGGGGGCGCTCTGTAATGTGGCCAGTACAAAAACAGGAGCGTGGTTCTGCAACGATTACGGCACTCATTGTGGTGGGTGTTACTGCGGTCTTGCTTGCTGGTTTAATGTGGCGTCAGCAAATTCAGATTCGTTCTTTAGAAAACAACCGTGATCGTATTCAGGCGCAATGGTTGCAAAGGGCAGCAATTGATTTTGCCCGTTTGGTTTTGGTAGAAGATCAGCGCGCCAATCAATATGATCATTTAGGCGAAGCCTGGGCTTTACCTTTAGCTGATGGTAGGGTGGCCGATTTTTTAAAAAATGCCGATGTCCCTGATGAGATTGCAACGGTGACATTTAGTGGGCGCCTAACTGATGCTCAGAGCTTATTTAATTTAAGCAATTTGTGGGATCGCAATTTTCAGGGGGTCAATCCTGCTGGCGTCAAATCATTCGAACGTCTCTTAGAGGCACTGGGTTTAGACCGCAGTCTGGCCCAACAAACTGCACAAGCTGCCTTGACAGGTATCCCGCTATTTGATTTAGAGGGCTTGCTAAAGTTCCCTAATTACAGCCCGGCGATTTTGGAGCAGTTAAGGCCCTTCGTCGTGATTTTGCCCGGCGTGACGACCATCAATGTCAATACGGCCCCTCCTGAGGTTCTCATGGCAGCGATTTCTGGGCTTTCTCGTGGCGCTGCCAATAGCTTTGTGCAGCAAAGGGCAACTTCCCCTTTTAAGTCGATCGATGAGATTACTGGCCTATTAAATAAGGTAGGGGGAGCTCAAGGTGTGGCGATTGATGCTGGATTAGTTGGGGTGAAGTCTCAGTTTTGGCTAGCTAATACCGAAATTCGCCTGGGAAGAGGTATATTTGTGAGCTCAGCCTTGATTCAGCGCTCTCCGACGGCTTTGCCAGGGGGTAATTTCACCCAAGTCATTTGGAGTCGCACTGGCAAGATGGCTGCAGATTGACCCAAACTGATAAAGTAGATATCATTGATACATATCGCTTATTTATACCTTTAGAGGGAGCAAATCATGGATACAGCTCAAGTATTTAAAACTGGTCGAAGCCAGGCAGTCAGGCTTCCAAAGGAATACCGCTTCACAGAATCTGAAGTGACTGTCCAGCACTTTGCTGGCGGCGTACTTCTGTTGCCAAAGAACGGCCTGTTTGCTGCTATCTCTGCTTCTTTAGAAGGTTTTGAATCAGGTTTGCAACTGGTTCGTGAGCAACCCAAGCAGCAAGATCGAGAAGAGATTGCACCTTGATTTTGCTCGATACCAATATTTGTATTTACATCATTAACCAAAAGCCTTCTAAAGTTTTAGAACGTTTCAAAGGATTTAGTGCTGGAGAAGTTGGAGTCTCCAGTATCGTCGCTGCAGAATTGGCTTTTGGAGTAGAAAAGACGGGCTCACTAAAAAATAAGCGGGCCCTCGAATTATTTTTAGCGCCAATGACCATCGCACCATTTGATACAGCTTGTATTTGGGCTTATGCAAAGTTGCGTGCGCAATTAGAAAAACTCGGTAAACCCATTGGCGCATTCGATACGATGATTGCAGCGCAAGCTTTAGCTTTAGATTTACCCTTAATTACCAATAATCAAAAAGAGTTTGCACGGGTACCTGGTTTGAAGTTAGAGAGCTGGGCATAAAGGTTAAATGAAAAAAATGAATTACTTGTTAACAAATTACTTTTTGATGATTGCGTTTTGATAGCTTGATATGAGCTTACTCATTATTCGCTGCCCTCTTAAGCCCTTTGCTGGCACTGATGCTGCTTCACCGAGCGACTGGCAGGACTTGTCCTGCGCCGAGCAGTTTGAGTGGTGCCTATTAGATGACGTGAGTAGCGAGGGTGGTGAAAGTAAGGAAAGTGAGCTAGCAGCGGGTGCTCAATTTGGAGTCGGTACTACTGAATCGATGCCCTACGCCGATGAGGCCTTAGTGCTCTTACCCACTTTAGATGTGCGCTTGATCGATGCCAAAGTACCTTTAGCGAATGCTAAAAAGTTGCAACAAATCTTACCCAATTTGATTGAAGACTATGTCTTGACAGGGGTAGATTCGATTGCTGCGCAAGCATTACCTCCGGTGCCAGGTAGTCCAGTGTTACAAAGAACCCTCGCACTGATTGATCGTGCATGGCTAAGCTGGCTCAATCAACAATTAGAACGCTTACTTACTCCAAGGGTGCGTTTAATCCCTGAGTGCTTATTACTCAGTGTCTCAGTAGAGGGCGAGCTAACTGTGCTCGCCTATCAACGTTTTGAAGACAGCATCATTTTTACGCAGCGCACCGGTTTGCAATTGGGTGTGTCCTGGGTAGAGCGTGAGGCGGCGGGAGCTGGAACGGAGATTGATGCAGAAGATATTGTTTTGCCTCAAGCCTTAGTGGGCTCTGCATTAAAAGAGATTACTTGGGATTGGGTAATACCTGCTGCTAAAGAATATTTACAAATCAATCACAATAGCCGCGCTCCCAATTTTGCGCTCAACCTATTGCCCAAACACTTTAAGCGCGATGCAAAGTCCTTTGGTAAGAGCGGTCTTGCTTCAGTTACTGGAATCTTCTCAGGCAAAGGTTTACGCAGCTCCATTAATGCTGCAGGCTTGGCCTGGACAGATCCTTTGGTATGGCGTCAAACCTTTCATTGGTTACGGTATTTTGCAATCAGCTTGGTATTGGGTTATGGGGTTTATCTTTCTTGGATGATCGTCAGTGATTGGCGCTGGGGCAAGCAAATGGAATTGCTCGCCGTGCAATCTTTAAGCCCAGCTTCGGTCGCAGCTCTAAACCAAGCGAAAGATTCAAATAGCGCTGCGGCTGTTTTAAATACCTTTACTAAACAAGTCACCTTAGATCAACGCCGTCGTGGTGTAGTAGTAGATGCTGACTTTGCTGCCATGGCCGCTAAGCTACAGCAATTAAAAGCGGCTTATGGGCCTGAGGTTTTACAAAAGATTGAGTACGACGGATACGCGATTGTTTTTGAATTGAAGTCTGGCGTTGCGGCGATCAATCCAAAAGAAGTACTCAAGCGCGCCAGATCAATGGGCATGGCAATCACTTCTATAGGCTCCAATCAGTATCGTCTTGAGCCTTATTCTGGACTGGGGAGTGATTTATGATCAAGCGCCCCCAGCAGCAAAATCTCTTCTTAGAAAAGTTAAGCGCCTTTGTCCAAAAGGTAAAAGCACTCTTGACCA
>CANHLB010000083.1 GCA_947461335.1 Burkholderiaceae bacterium
ACTGAACAGTAAGACGTACTTCTTCTGCTATGAATTCTGTTTTATGAGCAAAGCTTGGTACATACCAAAGTGCATTTTCAATCGCGCCACAGCTAAGCGCTTTTAGTCCTGAACGCGCTACCTTAGAAAAGTCTGCCAGCGCATGTTTACTAGCATCGTTTATCTCACCCACACTCAATAACAAGACTCTTTTGGCTTTTACTCCACTTGCGGCCCAAGATGAATCCGCTCGCAATACACAGACTGCTGCTTGTTTAGCATCTAGATCGCCTAAGGTATTTGCCTGAGTGATGGCACCTCCTAGAAGTTGATCAAGCTCAGACAAAAAACCTACTTTGCTCTTAACGGCTTTACTGCCACTAAAACTATCGAAGTCTGCCTTGGAGTACCCCAAAACCAAACAGTCCGTAGCATGGACCAGAAGGCTTTTTAGGCTCGATTTTTGAAGTTTTGCGCTTTGTAAGTCAGCTTGAGGGAAAATCTTAGTACTAAATTGAATGGTCATAATCTATTACGGTATGTTTAAGTTGATTCAAGGGGTTAAAAGCCGGTTTATCCATTATCCTCCGACATGAGATGAACCTACTTTATCCGCACCAATATAAGCCATTTTCGCCCAACCAATAACCCTCAAAATCCAGATAAATCACTTCGCATGATATTTAAACAAGCCCTCCGCCGCGAACTCAGTTTTACCACTGGTGGCGTCTTTTTGGTCTTGGTAACGATTATGGTCACCACACTAGTGATTCGAATTCTGGGCTACGCTGCAAATGGTGCCGTCAATCCAGAAGATGCCCTCGTATTAATTGCGCTAGCCACTCTTGGCTATCTCGCAGTCTTACTCACCGTCTCCCTATTTGTCGCAACGCTGATTGTCTTGGTGCGCTGGTACAAGGATTCGGAAATGATTGTGTGGTTTGCTAGTGGACTGAGTGTTACTAGTTTAATACGCCCGATTTTACAATTTGCTCTGCCGCTGATCATCATTATTGCCTTACTAGCACTTTTTGTTTGGCCATGGGCAAACCGAGAATCTACTCTCATCAGTCAGCGCTTCCAGCAACGCGATGATGTTTCGATGGTGAGCGCAGGTCAATTCAAAGAATCGGCAAAAGCGGAGCGCGTCTTTTTTATTGAAGAACTGGATGTTGATAAAAGCGAAGTTAAAAATATTTTTGTGGCTGACAATAAAAATGGTCGCTTGAGTATTGCTGTCTCCTCTACCGGATACATTCAAAACTCGGAAGGCGGGGAGAAATCGATCATTCTCCGAAACGGACGCCGCTATGAAGGACAACCTACCCAGCCTGATTTTAGGATTCTAGAATTTAATGAATACTCCACCAAAATTCGCAGTAAAGATGCCTTAGCCCCAGCACCGCGGGACCGCGAAAAAACAGTTTTTGAATTACTCGAAGACCCCAACCCTGTAGCTATCAATCCAAACCGTGCTGAATTGTTATGGCGCATTGGCCTACCTTTAATGGCTCTAGGTTTAGTTCTGATTGCCATTCCCTTAGCTTATGTCAATCCACGGCTAGGTAGCTATACAGCGATGTTTTATGCCGTCCTCATTTATTTAATTTATAGCAATCTATTAAATCTCACGCAAAACTTTGTCTCCCAGGGGAAAGTGAGTGTCTTTATTGCCATTTGGCCGATTCATTTAATTGCTCTCATTATTGCGATCACTTTAATTCGTAATCGTATTAATCCTTCATTGAAATGGTGGCAACGTCAACTGCCAGCATCTATGACCAATAAATGAAGCTACTTTTCCCATTCATTTATGAGCGTTATTTAGCCAAGCAAATTTATGCGGCATTTGGCTTTATTTTGTTTGCTTTAGTTGCACTGTTTTTATTCTTTGACATTCTCAGCGAACTTGGTTCAGTACAAGGTGGCTATACACTTCCGCTAGCCCTATTACATGTACTTCTCAAGGCGCCCAGTCGGATTTCTGAAATTATTCCGATTGCCGGATTAATTGGCAGTATTTACGTCTTTGCCATGCTCGCTAGCCAATCCGAATTTACGATTTTGCGTATCGCTGGCTTAGATGTGAAGCGTGGCTTGATTACGCTGACAAAGATTTCTATACCCCTGATTGCACTGACTCTTTTAATGAGTGAATGGGTTGGCCCCTACACCGAAGCCAAATCCGATCAGATTCGCATGAAAGCCTTAGGCTCCTCCTACTCATCTCAATTCAGAACTGGTGTTTGGGTGAAGGATCGCCTGCGTGATGAAGATGGCAGCGGCCCAGTTCGCCCTGGTGTGCGTTATGTCAACGTGGGCGCAGTCGATAAGACCAATGAGATTCGCAACATTCGTATGTACGAGTTCAATGACACCTATCATCTCCTTTCCATTCGGAGTGCTACTTCAGGGCAATTTGATGAATCCGGTATATGGGTGCTCAATGATGTTATTGAAACGCGCTTTACTGAAACCAAACAGACTGATCCATTAAATCCTGTTTTTAGTGCGCGGACTTTCAACTATCCTACCTTGACCCTGGAGTCAGAAGTCACCCCTCAGATATTGAGCGTGCTATTAATTAGCCCAGAAAAAATGTCGATCATGAGTTTGAGTCGGTTTATTTCTCACTTACGCGATAACAAGCAAGATGCCCATCGTCATGCCATCGCCTTTTGGAAAAAAGTGGTTTATCCATTTACTATTTTCGTCATGCTGACATTAGCCCTTCCTTTTGCTTACTTAAAAGTACGTGCAGGTAGCGTGGGTATCAAAGTATTTGGCGGAATTATGCTGGGTATGAGTTTTCAGCTCTTTAACTCTTTGTTTTCTAATGTGGGCTTATTGGGGTCCTGGCCCGCTCTTTTAACCGCCTTAACGCCCCCTCTCCTCTATTTTCTATTGGCGCTTTTCGGATTACGTTGGGTTTCTAAGGCTTAATAGCAAAAATTCATTTAGAATTTGATTCCTATATCGTTGTTGATATATAGATAGGAATCTCCCCATGAATCTCCATCAATTCCGTTTTGTACGCGAAGCTGTTAGACAAAACTTTAATCTGACCTCAGCTGCTAAAGCGCTCTTCACTTCTCAGCCTGGAGTCTCTAAAGCCATCATTGAGCTGGAAGATGAGTTGGGTGTAGAGATCTTTCGGCGCCACGGCAAACGCATTCGATCTCTGACTGAGCCTGGTAAACGGATATTAAGTTCTATTGAACGGATCTTAGATGAGGTAGAAACGCTTAAACGCGTTGGAAAAGATTTTGCGAGTCAAGATCAGGGCAACTTCGTGATTGCTACGACTCATACGCAAGCCCGCTATGCTCTTCCCAAAGTGCTGACTGAATTTACTAAACGCTTTCCGAAAGTGCGAGTCAGTATTCAGCAAGGCAACCCCGGTCAAATTGCTGAGTTACTCACTCATGATCGTGCTGATATCGCCATTGCTACTGAAGGCATTGCCAATACTCCTGGTGTACTAGCTTTACCAGGCTATCAATGGCAGCACGTAGTGATGGTTCCATTAAGTCATCCACTACTCAATCAAGCCACGATCACTCTCGAAGAGATTGCAAAATATCCCATCATCACTTATGACAAAGCCTTTGCAGGGCGTAGCAAAATTGATGCCGCTTTTGCCCAAAGAAATATCACACCAGATATTATTTTAGAAGCGATTGATGCAGATGTGATTAAGACTTATGTCGAGACTGGTATGGGTATTGGCATCGTTGCGGGCCATGCCTACGACCCTGATCGCGATCGCAATCTCAAAGTCATTCAAGCTTCACATTTGTTTGGTAATAATGTTACCCACCTTGGCGTCAAACAAGGTGCTTACTTACGCTCTTTTGTTTACACCTTCATTGAGCTCTTCTCGCCTACCTTGACAAAGAAAATGGTTGAGCAAGCAATGAACAATGAATCAGAAACATACGAGATTTGAATCAAGCTTCAAACTATTGAGAATACCAAGCCTGGGGGATGTAGTCATACATATAAATACCTGCCGAGCAACTCTGACCGGGGCAATTACCACCGCCCTGAGAATTTAAAAAGAGTGTTGTGAATTGAACAAACTCAGAATAATAATTACCCCATGATCCAAACCCATTTTCACCACCACAAAATGCATGAGGATTGTATTGCGTGGCAATGCACGAACATGCTTGTGTTGTCGGCGCGCTAGGATCGGCACACTGATTTTTGCTGGTAACGGTTGCTGATGCGAAATAAGATTTTTGTGGGCCTATGTACTGCGTAGAAAATAAATAAATCACATTACCACTCAGGGAGTTCTTGGGGCCATAATGTGGAGCAGTAAGGGCCTGCTTTGGAACAAAATTCCAAATGTAATTGATAGCCTGGAGAACTTGAGCTGAGGGAGGCTGGCTTGTGTCAACATTAGTGGAATAGGCGCTAGTACAAGAGTCTGAGCCTAAGTCTTTACTAATGGCGCATTGATAAATATTAGCGCCTACTACTCCAGCAATTGCAGCGTTACCCTTTGAATCGGTATATGGATATGTGTACTGCGTTCCCGGGAAAAAAGCTGAGGGTAAATCTCCGGGCTTCTTTACGGCATTCCCCTCCTCATAAGTACAAAGGCCGTTAACACAGGTACCTGGCTGTTGAACAACTGTTGGAATAGTTTCAAGTGCTAGTGAATCGTAATAAGGATAACCATTGGCGTAAAGATCGTAAACCTCAACAAAATTTAAATCCACTTTGCCCGCTGATGCAGCAACACCGTTGCCAGAAATCCATCCGATAAGCAAACTGTCGTTATGGGCTTGGGTATAAGTCCAGGGAATTTGAGTTGTGGGGTTGGTACTTTTTAGCCAATTACTCTGCTGATCATAAACAACACCCAATAAAACATTAGACCCAATCAATTGATTGACGGCGCTGGTCCAGCAAATAGAAAGCAGCATGGCTTTTTGGGATTGATCCTGAGTAGTTTGACTCAACTTGCAACTGGGAATTGAAAGGTATTGAGTGGGGATGGCCCAATTAAGCCATGCTCCATCTGTCCCAACATCTGGGTAAGCAAAAACTTGAATCAGTTTTGACGGATTTGCCTTATTGTAAGCAGCTACTTTAGTTAAAAAACTAACGGCCAAGCTACCAACATCATTGCTAACGTTAAAGACGCCATTATTAGAAGGAGAGACTGCTGATAACAAAACCCGAGAAATGGGAAGTTTAGCTTGAGAAGCTGAGCTTGTAATGTTGGTATACAAACTATCGTAAATAGTAGTGGTGGTGGTATTCGAAACGACTGGTAGGTATACAACCACTGTGTAAGCATTACCATTTTCTGGTGGCGCAACAATCTCATCTAGCTCAAGAGTGGCGTGACTTGCATTTGGATTTCCACCTCCTCCCTGCCCGCAGCCATATAAAAAAAGACTACATGACACTGCCAATAAAAGAAGTCTTACGATCTTCATGATTTTTTATTTTGGCCTTGAAGAGTTATACCAACTTAAATACGAACTCCAGGCATCTTGAGTAATTTGCATTGGTAATAAAGCACTTGTAGGTTTATAGTCGGGTTGATAGCCATAGACAGAATAAAAACTCACTGCCCCCTGGAGATCAGTAGTAGCAGCAATCCTCCACGCATATAAAGAAGCTCCTAAATAGCGAGAGCTTCCATTGCCAGCAATGCCATTAGTGTTCAAAGCTGACAAGGCTGATGAAAAGTAATCGTTCATCACAACATTAGCACCCGAAGTATTTTTATTTTGATAAGCGGTACACATACTTAAAAAATTAGCTACATTTGTAGAAGGTGAGGTGACTGGATTTAAATAGTTAGGGCAAGAATTGACATTACTATTTCCGCAAATCAGAGAGGTCACTGCAACATAATCAAGAGTTCCAACTACCGTAGCATCTTGATTACATGTCGAGGGGATAGTAAGAGTAGTGGGTGGAATATATTTTTTACCATTTATACCAACGTTATATGTCTGCAGTGATGACCACATCGTATCAGTAGCGCTAGCTGGTAAAACTACCATAGATGGGGGATCTCCAGCGATGGCAAAAGCAGATTTAAGAGAACTGGCAACTAGTGAGCTATATTGTTTTAGGTCAACTGGCCCAGAAGCATAATCATCATTTGCTTTTTCTAAATCATATAAAGCCGGCATCATGACAATGTTAGGTAATGCAGGAAATTTTACAGAGTAAGGACATGGTTTTCCATTGGGATCAAGCGCCGATTGAACTCCTGTATAAAGCGACCGGGCAGTGTCAGGCGCATCGAAGAGAAATAAATATTTTGGACCATTAGCCCCCGAAGCAAGCGTATGAGCTAGGGTACCGTAGAAGGCAGCTTCTAAGTCGAGGCCTTGGCAATTTGCTGTCGGAATTGGAGCAGTACTAGTGGCTTTAGAGATGGCTGGCTCATTATCAAAGGCTACCCCGTAAACACTACTATCAGCCAAAATTGTATTAGCAATAGTGACTGCCAAATCGGTAAGTTGGTCCATGTCGATTTTTTTTGGATCGGTTGAATTTGTCGTGTAAATAATTGCAGAATTGAAACGTGCTGACATCTCCACAACCGGGACAACTCTCGGTATACCAACAGTGTTTTTATAGTAAGCAGTGGCTAAAGCTCCATCAACGCAATCCCCCAATGCCGGTATAGCCTGCGGAATAAAAGTAGGCTTTAATTGGGGCAAAGCAACGTAAGAAAAAACTTGCAGAGCAGTAGCAGTTTTATTGTTATAGCAATTTGTTTGAGCTTGGTTACTGATGTAGCTGCCATTTGCATCCTGGTCTAAGTTTCCAAAGACAGGAAATGCATAGGTAATTTTTTGGGAAAGACCATTGGCTTTAAAATCAGCTACAAGAGATGGTTGAATCCCACCCTTCACAAGGCCCCAGTAGTAATCAGTGGCTACGCTGTAATTCCAAATTCCATCGCCAGACAAAGGTGCAGATACAGGCTGCTTAAGTTCTTGAAATGTTCTTTTAGTAACCAGGGTCCCAGAAACCGAATTATCTGCCGCCAAACTACCAGAGCTACCTGAGTTAGCTCCACCACCGCTTCCCGAACAAGCAATAAGAAAAATAGAGGTACATACCGCTAGTAATGAAGGACCAATGGACGAGAGACGCATGGAAGGCCTTAATCAGATTCAGATTGACTTAGCTTACAGGCAAAAAGCATTCCTTAAGAAAATTTGAGCTTAATTTGTTACTAAATGGCTCAAATAAGGATATAAAGAAGATGGTGCCTCGGGGCGGACTCGAACCGCCACGCCTTGCGGCACCGGATTTTGAGTCCGGCACGTCTACCAATTCCATCACCGAGGCAGGTGTTTGCAGTGGAAATTCTGCTAACTTTGATGCTTTGTTACTGCTAAGACATGAGAGTGTA
>CANHLB010000084.1 GCA_947461335.1 Burkholderiaceae bacterium
CAGCATTTCCAGTTACTAAGCGTGATCCCTTAGTAATTGATATGTCCTTATCAGCAGTTGCACGTGGCAAATTATTGGTTGCTGCAAAGAAGGGTGAATCTATTCCTGAAGGTTGGGCATTAACAGCGGATGGCAAGCCAACAACAGATCCACAAGAGGGGCTTAAAGGCTTGATGGTTCCATTGGGCGGTGATAAAGGCGCATTGCTAGCGTTGATTGTTGAATTGTTAGTAGTGGGTTTATCTGGCAGCAGGTTTTCATATGAGGCAGATTCATTTTTTGATGCCAAGGGCAATCGCCCACGTATTGGCCAGTTGTTGCTTACGATCGATCCAGGCCTTGCTGGTGGTCAAGTTTTTGCAAACAAAATGAGTAGCTTTTTAAAAGCTTTGGCAGCTGATAAAGGTACTCGCTTGCCAGGGCAGAGACGCTTTAAGCAAAGAGCAACAGGGTTTAAAGAAGGTGTAAATGTTTCTGATGTTGTAGTAGAAGAAATTCAGGCTGGCATTCGTCAGTTATGGAATGGATAGTGTTTAAACAAGATTCATAAGGAGAAGAAAATGATTCATTTTGTCGTGCATGAGCCAGGAGATGTCGTCGGCGTTGTCGTGGTAGAAGGCGTGAAGGCTGGTACTGATTTAATAGGGTGGGTAATGGACGGTGATAGTACTGTCAATATCAAATCTGAAAGTGATATTCCTATTGGCCATAAGATTGCATTACAGGATATGAAAGCTGGCGACACCATTATTAAGTACGGTGTTGATATCGGCAAAGTGGTGGCGCCCATTAAAAAGGGCGAGCATACCCATGTTCAAAATGTCAAAACTAAGCGTTGGTAACCGACACGAGTGTTTATTACGATATTAAGAGAGATAGAAAATGATTAATTTAAAAGAAGCAACTTTTATGGGCTACCGTCGTGAAAATGGTCGTATGGGTATTCGTAACCATGTCGTGATTTTGCCCTTAGACGATTTATCGAATGCTGCATGTGAAGCGGTGGCCAACAATATTAAAGGTACGATCGCTATTCCACATCCTTATGGCCGCCTTCAGTTTGGTGCTGACTTAGAGCTACACTTTAGAACCTTGATTGGCGCTGGTTCCAATCCAAACGTAGCTGGAGTGGTTGTGATTGGTATTGAGCCACAGTGGACAAAGATTGTGGTTGATGGAATTAAGGCATCTGGTAAGCCAGTAGAAGGTTTCTGGATTGAAGGAAATGGCGATACAGCAACAATTGCCAGCGCAAGTAAGGCTGCATATTCAATGATGAAACATGCTTCTAAACAGCAACGTGTTTCAGCTCCGTTATCAGAGTTATGGGTTTCGACAAAGTGCGGTGAGTCTGATACCACTTCTGGTTGTGCTTCGAACCCAACGGTTGGTAATGCATTTGATAAGCTTTACGAGATCGGCTCTACATTGGTCTTTGGTGAAACTACGGAGTTAACTGGCGGAGAGCATTTAGTTGAAGCGCGTTGCCGTACGCCAGAAGTTAAGAAAAAATTCCGTGAAATGTTTGATCGTTATCAGGATGTGATTGAGAAGAATAAGACTAGTGACTTATCTGATTCACAGCCTACTAAAGGCAATATTGCTGGTGGCCTCACAACGATCGAGGAAAAGGCTCTTGGTAATATTCAGAAGATTGGCAAGAAATGTGTTGTCGATGGCGTGCTAGACAAGGCTGAAACACCAACTATTCCAGGCTTGCATTTTATGGATTCCTCTTCAGCTGCTGCTGAAATGGTTACGCTTTGTGCAGCTGCTGGTTTTGCTGCCCATTTCTTTCCAACAGGACAAGGCAATGTCATCGGCAATCCGATTCTGCCGGTAATTAAGCTCTGTGCTAATCCAAAAACAGTGCGGACGATGTCTGAGCATATCGATGTGGACGTTTCTGGTATTTTGCGCCGTGAAGAAAACTTGGACACTGCAGGTGAGAAACTTCTCGACGCTCTACTGAGAACCGCAAATGGTGAATTAACAGCAGCGGAGATTTTGGGTCACCGTGAGTTTGTGATGACCCGTTTGTACGAGTCTGCTTAAGTTCTAAATCATGAAGTCCCTGACCGCCTATCAAGAGGTGAAGCAAAAGATCACTGAAGATCTGGTCAGGGGGCGTTATCCGATGGGGCAGGCATTACCTGCTGAAAAGGATTTAGCCAAAGAGTTGGACGTATCAATAGGTACCCTGCGCAAGGCGGTAGATGAATTAGTTGCGGAAGGGATTGTTGTCCGCCGTCAAGGCAGGGGGACCTATGTTGCAGAACACGATGCCAAGAGACTACTTTATTATTTTTTTCATGTGGCTCGTTGGGATGCTGATAAAAAAACCTATCCTCGGGTAGAAACCGCCTCTTTTGCGGCAGCACAAGCAAGCAAGGAAGAGTCTCTGAAGTTGTGCATTAAGGAAGGCGCTCCCGTTTTGCGAATTGTTACTCGCTTATATTTGGAAGATGAGTGCGTGATGATTGATCACATTACCTTAGATAAAAAAAGATTCAAAAACTTAACTCGTAATGATTTTGATAAGCGCGAAGGTAGTATTTACCAGTTATATCAAATGCGTTATGGACAGTCAGTAGTAAAAACGCATGAAAGATTGCGTGCTGGATTGGCAGGGAGACAAATGTCGACTTGGTTAAAGTTAAAACCAGACTCACCAGTACTGCATATTCGTAGGGTTGCACTAGACATACAAGATGAACCTATCGAGTGGCGTATTTCTACGCTGAACACTACGCATCATGAGTACTTTAACGAGCTAGTTACTTAACTGATTGCTGGCTTTAGTTCTTTGGCCCAGTTAATTAGGGATTCACTTAGGTTTTCACTTTCTTGATCCCAGCTTAAGCGATGTGGAAAGAACGCTCTTAATTCTTCTCCAATTCCACATCCCCACAGTTCAAAATTGTTTTGCTGTTCACACCATTCAATTGCCTGCAAAAGATGATTTTTAAGAAAATGCTCTCCATTTGCCTCAATAGTTGCTCGATCCATTGGGCACCCGTCGGAAAATAGAATGAGTTTTCTTTGGGTGGATTGATTACTGCCTGCATTTTGTGAGCGTTGAGCTGCCCAGAGCACTGCCTCACCATCAATACTCTCAGCATAGATTTCTGGTCGAAGGAGTGCAGCAATACCGGGTCTCGCCTTGCGCCAGTGTGTATGAAAGTCTTTGAAGATCCAATGAGCACGCTCATTTAATCTGCCTGGATGAGGTATTTGTCCGCCTCTACGCCATTCCTTGAAAGGTCGACCGCCTTGCCAAGTGCTCGTACTATAGCCAAGTACTTCAGTTTGAATATGGGCTTGCTCCAATATCCGTACTAGAGAATCTACACATGTAGCGATCTTCAGTCTTTGGTCTTTCATTGAGCCAGAGCAGTCGATTAAAAGCGTCACGCTTCCTAAAGGCTCTATCTTTTTAGCGGGATGCTTATAAAGAATCGGATCAAGCGGGGCGGTTGCAATACGGGTAAGGTAGCGTCGATCTAATAGCCCCTCAGTCTGGGTAGTCTCCCATTTCTTGAGAGTTTTAGTATTAAAGATACGTTGATAGGACCTTGTTAACTTGCCCCAAGGTATATTGAGCTTTGCGATTTCTTCACTCAATTCTTGTTGGTAGATGGCAAGTTGGGCCGGTCGAATACTCTTTTTAGCCTCAATCTCAATGTCATACGCAGAGTTAAATACTGTGTATTGGCCTAATGATTGCTCTAAGAATTTTTTAGAATCCTGTGCAGAATAGTTCTGCTGTTTTTCAGAAGATGCGCTTGGGCTAGGGGGTTGAACCCATTCTATTTTTAAGAATGTGTTGCTGATGTTTTTTTGTTTTGTTCGAATACTAGGAATATTTTGATATTCCGCATCTATTAAGCTACCTATTAGTCTTGTAATCTCAAGAGCAGTTTTTGCATAACTTGCTTGATCAAATTGGCTTTCTTTGAGCTTGACTAAATGTGGCCCAAGTGCCGCTGCGAGTCCTGCGCGCGTTGCTTCTACAACATCTTGCATCAATTGCGGAAGAGGGCGTTGGTTGAGTTTGACCCAAACTGTAGAAAAAATAGAGAGTAATAAAAGGCCGATACTGCCTTCCACTCCACCATTGGCCATAAACTCTTGCAGCCAGGCAATAAATTGATTTTCGACATTCTGTTTAGTGCCCTTAAAGCCAGCTGGGCAAATACTTTCTACCCGGATCTGCTCAAGAACTTCAAATACTAGTGACTCAATCAAGCCATTCGGTGACTGTGAAAGATGAAGTTCATAGTCTGAATAACGAAGGCGCATAGCAACACCGTCTAATACTCCTCGTGGATCAGCCCAAGAAGCTTGTAAATATTCTAAGTTGAGATGTGGAGCTAAAGCATTAAGCGCAAAACTCTTATGAAATAGTTGCCAATCTCGAATTTGAAGATGAGTATCCCCAGATAGGGAGCGAACGATAGCCCCATATCGGTTTTGCAACTCTACTTCTTCGTGTAATTCGGTTTGCAAGATTTACCAGTAAAGGAGCGTTAGTTTTTATTAATAACTAACTCAGTTGCAAAGCAACGCTGATAGTATTCCGCAACCAAAGGTTTTTCTTCTGACTCACACTTATTTAAAAACGCCAAAGTGAAGCCAAGCTGTAAGTCCTTGAAGATGCGCCAATTCTCCCCCCAGGTAATCAGGGTTCTAGTGGACATTAGGGTAGATATGTCACCAGCCTCAAACCCTTTTCTAGTAAGGTTGGCAAGGGCAATCATTTGTTTTGCAGTGTCTGCAGAAAGCTCTGGAACCTTTGCGAGTAATATTTTTTCTTCTTCTTCAGGCTCTAGATAATTGAGGGCGGCAACAATGTCCCAACGATCCATTTGGCCATGGTTGAGTAGTTGCGTTCCTTGATAGAGCCCATTCCAATTACCTAAGCCAACGGTATTGCTAGTTGCAAAAATTCGAAATGCTGGATTTGGCTCAATCACTCTATTCTGATCAAGTAAGGTAAGACGCCCTTCTCGTTCAAGCATGCGTTGAATGACAAACATGACATCAGCTTGACCAGCATCATATTCATCTAAGATCAATGCAATTGAGCGTTGCAGACTCCATGGAACAAGACCTTCTTGAAACTGGGTGACTTGCTTGCCATCCTCAAGAGTAATGATTTCTTTTCCGATGAGATCCATGCGGGTAATTTGTCCGTCTAGATTGATGCGCAAGCAGGGCCAATTTAAGCGGGCGGCAACTTGTTCTAAGTGAGTGGATTTACCGGTGCCATGTAAACCTTGAATCAGTACTCTGCGGTTGAAGGCAAAACCAGCCAGTATTGCGACACTTGCTTGAGGATTGAGTTGATAGCTTGGATCAACTGGGGGCACTAAGTCCGATTTTTGGCTAAATGCTGGGATTTGGAAATCGGCAAACCCTGTGCACTCTGGGAAGGCAGAATGAAGTGAAACCATCAAATCTGGTTGAAAATTCAATAAATCGATGGTTTGGGGGCTTGCAGCCATAGAGCATCCTTAAATAGTCTTAATGCGTTGTCAAATATATTCCATATTGGGGTTTATATGCTTGACATGACAGAAAATACACGATTAATATAGCTATTGTAGAACAAAATGTTCCGTTTAATTGAATATCTAGGAGAGCTGTATGTCAAAGACAGGCACTAATTTACCTGCTGGACCACAAAAAATGACCCCCTCAGAGGCCTTTGTCGAAACAATGGCCGCCAATAAGGTGACTGATATTTTTGGAATCATGGGCTCTGCCTTTATGGATGCAATGGATATTTTTGCTCCAGCTGGCATTCGTTTAATCCCAGTTGTGCATGAGCAGGGTGCGGCACATATGGCAGACGGCTACGCCCGAGTAAGCGGTCGTCATGGTGTTGTGATTGGTCAAAATGGACCTGGTATCAGTAATTGCGTTACTGCAATTGCAGCTGCTTATTGGGCACACAGCCCAGTAGTGATTGTGACTCCGGAGACTGGAACCATGGGAATGGGATTGGGTGGCTTTCAGGAAGCCAATCAATTGCCAATGTTTGAAGAGTTCACTAAATACCAAGGGCATGTCAACAATCCAAAACGGATGGCTGAATATACCGGTCGTTGTTTTGATCGTGCGATGTCTGAAATGGGCCCAACCCAACTCAATATTCCACGTGATTATTTTTATGGTGAGATCGAAGTTGAGATTCCGCAACCCAATCGTCTTGATCGCGGCCCTGGTGGCGAGAAGAGCTTAAATGAAGCTGCAGAGTTATTAGCAAATGCGAAATTCCCAGTCATTATTTCTGGTGGTGGAGTAGTGATGGCTGACGGCGTAGAAGAATGCAAGGCCTTTGCTGAGCGCTTGGGTGCTCCAGTAGTGAATAGCTATCTACATAATGATTCCTTCCCAGCAAGTCATCCGCTATGGTGTGGACCTTTAGGCTATCAAGGCTCAAAGGCTGCTATGAAGCTGATTTCTCAGGCTGACGTAGTTGTTGCATTGGGCTCACGCCTTGGACCATTTGGTACCTTGCCACAGCATGGCATGGATTATTGGCCTAAGAATGCCAAGATTATTCAGATTGATGCTGATAACAAGATGTTGGGCCTCGTTAAGAAAATTTCAGTAGGTATTTGTGGCGATGCAAAAGAAGCAGCAATTGCTTTGACTAAACGTTTAGCTGGCAAGACTCTAGCTTGTGATGCTACTAAAGCTGAACGTGCCAAAACCATTGCAGCAGAAAAAGCAGCGTGGGAAAAAGAGTTAGACGAATGGACTCACGAACGCGACCCGTTCAGCCTTGACATGATCGAAGAGCAGAAAAAAGAAAAGACTGCAACAGGTGGCCATTACTTGCATCCACGTCAAGTTCTACGTGAGCTTGAGAAAGCAATGCCAGCAGATGTGATGGTGTCTACCGATATCGGTAATATCAATTCTGTAGCAAACAGCTACCTGCGTTTTGAAAAGCCACGTAGTTTCTTTGCTCCAATGAGTTTTGGTAACTGTGGTTATGCATTGCCAACCATTATTGGAGCAAAAACGGCCGCTCCTAATCGTCCTGCGATTGCTTATGCTGGTGATGGTGCGTGGGCGATGAGTATGGTGGAAATTCTGACTGCGGTTCGCCATGAGATTCCAGTGACAGCTGTGGTATTCCACAATCGTCAATGGGGTGCGGAGAAAAAGAATCAGGTAGATTTCTATAACCGCCGTTTTGTTGCTGGTGAATTAGATAGCCCAAGTTTTGCGGAGATTGCTAAATCAATGGGCGCAGAGGGAATCGTGGTTGATGAGCTTGATCAAGTTGGCCCTGCTCTTAAGAAGGCGGTTGAGATGCAGATGAAAGAAGGTAAAAC
>CANHLB010000085.1 GCA_947461335.1 Burkholderiaceae bacterium
GCTTTGGTCCTTTGGATTGACCCGGGTAAAAAACCCAAGCTGAAACCCCAGAAATGCCCCCAATCAGCAGAAAAGCCAAAAACCCCATTGATACCCCCATTAATCATGTCATCAAATCTATAATCACCATTATGAAGTTGTTGACACTCGGCATCAATCATCACACAGCGCCGGTCGCCATTCGGGAAAAGGTCGCCTTCGATCCTGAATTTCTTCAAGAAGCGTTGCACGATCTACGCCAACATTTGGTTGGTGCGAATCAGGCTGGGCTGCCGGAAGCTACGATTTTATCCACTTGCAATCGTACCGAGGTGTATTGCGCAGCAAATGATGACAGTGCTGCTGGTCTATTGCATGAAGCCACTTTTGATTGGTTGGCTAAAACTCAACAGCTCGCTCCTAGTAGCCTTCAGCCTCATATTTACTCCCTGCCACAATCTAATGCCGTTCGTCATGCTTTCAGGGTTGCCTGTGGTTTAGATTCTATGGTGATTGGTGAGACCCAAATTTTGGGACAAATGAAAGATGCTGTACGCACTGCAAATAATGCAGGCGTCCTAGGAACTTACCTAAATCAACTCTTTCAAAAAACCTTTGCAGTTGCTAAAGAAGTCCGTGGCTCCACTGAAATTGGCGCCCATTCGGTTTCAATGGCCGCTGCATCTGTTCGTCTTGCAGAGCGCATCTTCGAAAAGATTTCTGATCAGCGTATTTTATTTATTGGCGCTGGGGATATGATTTCTTTATGCGCTACACACTTTGTTTCACACAAGCCTAAAAATGTTGCAATTGCAAACCGCACGATTGAACGAGGACAAGAGCTAGCCGATTCTATTTCTATGCAAGATGTGCAAGCAGAGTCCTTCAAGCTCTCCGAGCTTCCTGGCCGCCTTCATGAATTCGACATTATTGTCTCTAGCACCGCCTCCTCCCTGCCCATCATTGGTTTAGGCATGGTTGAGAGCGCTCTCAAACAACGTCGCCGCAAGCCTATGGTGATGATTGATCTTGCAGTTCCACGTGACTTCGAGCCTCAGATTTCAAGACTGGCTGATGTCTACCTCTACACAGTCGATGACCTAGGCTTGATGATTCAGACTGGTGCTAACTTGCGCCAAGCGGCAGTATGTCAGGCAGAGGCAATCATTGAAGATCGCGTTGGTAATTTCATGCACTGGATGCAAGGCCGTAATGCTGTTCCGATTATTCAAGACATTCAATTACAAGGCGAGCGTTTAAGACAACTTGAATTAGAACGTGCTATGAAGCGGTTAATGCGTGGTGATGATCCTCAAGAAGTTCTCAATGCAATGGCACAAGGTCTGACTAATAAATTTTTGCATGGCTCCCTCCATGCTTTGCAACACTCCAATGGCGCCGAGCGTGATGCCCTGATTAAGCTCTTACCTAAACTATTCGCCTCACACACTAAACCAGAAGACCATTAGATGAAGCCCAGCATGCGGGCTAAGCTAGATCATCTAGACACGCGCTTAGCCGAACTCAATTCTCTTTTAACCTCCGAAGAAGCAACCAAAGATATGGATGCCTATAGGAAACTCACGCGCGAACATTCTGATATTGCAACAGTAGTTGAGCAATTTGGCCTTTACAAGCAGGCCGAAGCCGATGCACGAGCAGCTGAGGAAATGCGTAACGATCCCGATATGAAAGAATTTGCGGACGAAGAGCAAAAACAGGCTATGGCTACGATGGAAGAGCTTGCAGCTACTCTGCAAAAACTTTTATTACCTAAAGATGAAAATGATGAGCGCAATGTCTTCTTAGAAATAAGAGCGGGCACTGGTGGTGATGAGAGCGCGCTCTTTGCTAGCGATCTCTTACGTATGTATACCCGCTTTGCAGAGCGGCAAGGATGGAAAGTCGAGATGGTAAGTGCTGCTGAGTCTGATCTTGGTGGATATAAGGAGGTTGTGCTTCGTTTAGTGGGTCAATCTGTTTACTCCAGGCTTAAATTTGAATCTGGTGGCCATCGCGTGCAACGCGTTCCACAGACAGAAACTCAAGGACGTATTCATACATCAGCATGTACTGTTGCCGTAATGCCCGAGGCTGATGAATTAGAGGCTGTCAAAATCAATCCCGCTGAATTACGAATCGATACCTTCCGAGCATCTGGAGCTGGCGGACAGCACATTAATAAAACAGATTCTGCAGTACGGATTACCCACCTGCCAACAGGCACTGTAGTCGAATGCCAGGATGATCGCAGCCAACATCGTAATCGCGAGCAAGCCATGAAAGTGCTTGTTTCTCGCATCATGGATGCCCGCGAACGAGAAAAACATCAACTTGAAGCACAAACTAGAAAATCTCTGGTTGGCTCTGGTGACCGTAGTGATCGCATTCGTACCTACAACTTTCCACAGGGAAGAATTACGGATCATCGCATTAATCTGACGCTCTATAAGATTGATGCCATGATGGACGGAGATATTGATGATCTCTGCAATGCACTGGCATCTGAACACCAAGCTGAACTCCTCGCTGCTCTGGGCGATAACTAAAGATTAATGAATCAAGATTTAAGTATTCGTGCCTTACTGAGCGACTCACTGCTTCCATCCAACGAAGCACGCACGTTAATGGCCCATGTACTTGAAAAGCACTACAAGCTAACACGCACTGCCCTTTTATCTCGCGATGATATGGAGCTAAGTTCGGAAGCAACGATGTATTGGCAAGAACTGCAATCTAAAAGGCTCACTGGGGAACCCATTGCCTACCTCATTGGTAAAAGAGGTTTTCATAATATCGAGTTATATGTTGGTCCGGGCGTACTAATACCGCGCCCTGAAACAGAGCTCCTAGTTGAAATCGGCCTACAAGAAATTGCGCGTTTCCATCAAGGAGTAACAGTGCTGGATTTGGGAACGGGCTCGGGAGCGATTGCTCTTGCTCTTGCTACTGCAGCACCACAAGCTTTAGTGATGGCGAGCGACCAATCAGTAGAAGCCTTAGAAATTGCAAAACTCAATGCCATGGCTTTGAGTCTTGAAGCCCGAGTACGCTTTGTAAAGGGTAGTTGGTATGAAGCCATTGAGGTAAACAGGCGTTTTGACATTATTTTGAGTAATCCGCCCTATATTTCGTATCAGGATCCTCATTTGATGCAGGGCGACCTTCGCTTCGAACCCATTTCTGCACTAACGGATCATGCCAGTGGGCTGACCTGTCTACAAGACATCATCGCTGGCGCTAAAGAGCATCTCAATCCAAATGGTTTAATCGCTGTTGAGCATGGTTTTGATCAATCTAAAAAAGTACTTGAAATGATGAAAACTGCCGGCCTGCGGGATATCGAAGCCCGCCAAGATTTGGCAGGCCACTGCCGAGTTGCCTTAGGCAGAAACTCAGGGGACTAATAAAGCCTTAAATAACCTTTTTCTACGTAAAGTCTTAAAATCAATCTAAGCCTTATTTAAACCCTTTTTATAAACTTACTGCTCTTTAAGAAAGAATTTTATGGATACACAAGCTCAAATTAAAGAAATCGTCACTAGCCATCCTGTTGTACTGTTCATGAAGGGAACTGCACAGTTTCCTCAATGTGGATTTTCTGGGAATGCCATCAATATTTTGCGCGCGAGCGGTGTCGAAACACTCCATACTGTAAACGTATTGGAAGATGCTGGAATTCGTCAAGGCATTAAAGAATATGCTAATTGGCCAACCATTCCTCAGCTCTATATCAACGGAGAATTTGTTGGAGGTTCAGACATCATGACCGAGATGTTTGAATCTGGCGAACTGCAAAAATTAGTTAAAGCCTAAGTACCTAGTCTTATTTCTGTGACTTTTGATCTAAGCTCACTTCTACTATTTGGCCTGCCATTTGGAATCTGTGCAGGCCTTTTGGTTTATGTGCTTAGTCTTCGCTCTACTGTTACACGTGTTGAACAACAAGCACAGACAGATGCAGCACTTGCAATCAGCTTGCGAACAGAGCGTGATCAAGCCCTGCAAAATGCGATCCGCTTAGAGGCAGAACTAGATTCCGAACGCAAACAAGGTTTGGGTCGGATTGAATCCCTGAATGAGGCCAAAGAAGCTTTAACTAGTCAATTTAAAAATTTGGCCAATGAGATTTTGGAAGATAAATCTAAACGTTTTACAGAACAAAATGCTGCAAGCTTAGATGCCCTCTTAAAACCCTTACAAACCAAACTCACTGAATTTAAAGAGCAGGTAAATACCTCCTATGGCAATGAGGCCCGTGAACGTTTTGCCCTCAAAAGTGAAATCGAGCGCTTAGCCAGTCTCAATTTGCGAATGTCAGATGAAACACGCTCATTAACTCAGGCGCTTAAGGGTGATTCAAAAGTACAAGGTAATTGGGGTGAACTCGTTTTAGAGTCAATCCTAGAATCTTCTGGTTTACGAAAGGGAGAAGAGTATTTAGTACAAGATAGCCATACTCAATCTGATGGCTCACGCCTTCAGCCCGATGTAGTGATTAAGTTGCCCGAAGGTAAAAGCTTAGTAGTAGATAGCAAGGTATCTATTACCGCTTATGCAAGGCATGCTGAAACAACTGATCCAATCGTTGCGGAGCAAGAGCTAGCAGCCCATATCCAATCTTTACGCCAACATATACAGGGCCTATCTGGCAAAAACTATAGTTCTTTATATGGTGTTGGCTCCGTCGACTTTGTCTTGATGTTTGTCCCGATTGAGCCAGCTTTTTTACTAGCCCTTAAAACTGCGCCAAATCTCTACCAAGAAGCTTTGGCTAAAAATATTGTTTTGGTTTGCCCCAGCACATTAATGGCAACTCTTCGTACTGTTGCCCATCTTTGGAGACAAGATCACCAAAATCGTAATGCCCTAGAGATTGCAAAACAGTGTGGCAGCCTTTATGACAAATTTGTTGGCTTTGTGGATGATTTAGAAAAGCTAGGGCAGCGCTTAGATCAGGCCCAAACGAGTTATCACGATGCTTTCAATAAGCTCAAAACTGGTAAAGGTAATCTCATTCGTTCTGCCGAGAAGGTTCGGGAGCTTGGTGTTAAGCCTAGTAAAAACCTGCCCAATCCTTTGATTGAATCTTCTACAGATTCTGAATAAATTGAGATAAAGAAAAACCCCGCGTAGTGAATACTAGGCGGGGTTTTATTTAAAGCGTATTGCTAAATGCTATTTCGTATTAAGCAGCTTTGCGTGCACGTGATGCAGGTGTAGCAGCTTTCTTCACTTGAGCCATTTGACCTTGAACAGCGTCGATTGCTTGATCAGCAGTTTTTTCTACAGTTGCAAAAGCTTCTTTGCTAGCAGCGCGGAACTGCTCGAAACCTTGCAATGCACTACCGTATGCAGTCTTGAAAGAAGATACAAATGCATCAGAGCCAGCAGGTGCATTAGCTGCAATAGTATTGATCCAATCTTGGAAACCATCTTGCAATTGGTCAATGCTGGCATCAACAACATTTGCAAATTCTTTATTACTATCACGCAATACTTTGCTTACTTTCTTTTGGTAAGCCACGGCCTGGTTGCTAGCAGACTGCAATGTTTCTGCGCTAAGAAGTTCAGTAACTTGCTTTGGATCTTTAGCAGTCAGTACTTGTTGGATACCATCTTGGGTATTTACCAATACGTCTTTAGAAGCAGCGTAATTCAATTCAGCCAATTTTTGAGCATTCACTAAAGCAGCTTCGCTTAAAGAAAATGAAGCCTCAAGGCCTTTGCTGTTAATTTGCGACAATTTAGTGGTGATTTGATCTTGGTTCATCTATTTCTCCAGAAATTAAGTGGTACAACTAGTTAATTGGGTGCGCAATTTGATGTGAAACACTTTAAATAACTCAAATATTGCACTGCACCATTAAACTGTAACTCAACAAATATGACAAATCAAGAACTTTTTGTTGCTATGCAATAATTATTAAGCTTAAACTATTAAATTGAATAAAATCAATACCTTAGAGAGTCCATGGGGCAGTAGCCGCTACCGAAAAGTGGCAACTGCTGTTTGTTTTGGCACTTTTCTAGAGTGGTATGACTTTCTGACGTTTGCTACCTTAGCGGTTTTTTTTGGCCCCCTCTTCTTTCCCTCGGAAGATCCTAATGCGGGTCTTTTAGCAAGCCTAGCTACCTTTGGCGTTGGAATGGTAGTCAGACCCATTGGCGCAGCTCTATTTGGGTCTATGGGCGATCGTATTGGGCGTAAGCCTGTCTTTATGATCACCATTGCTCTCATGGGTCTGGCAACGGTTAGCGTTGGCTTTTTACCCGTTTACTCCCAAATTGGTATCTGGGCCCCTATCCTTCTGGTTGGCTTACGCCTAATGCAAGGGCTTTCTGCTGGTGGTGAAATCGGTGGAGGCGCCATATATCTTGCAGAGCATGCCGGCAATCAGAATAGGGGCTTTAAAACCAGCTTCTTGCAACTCATGGGGCCACTCGGAATTCTTGTCTCAACCTTGCAAATTGCCCTTTTACAGATCTGGTTAAGCCCCGAAGAATTTCAATCTTGGGGTTGGCGTGTACCGTTTTGGATCTCCATTGTTCTATTGCTCATCGCGTTTAAGGCAAGGATGGCTTTAGAAGAAACCCCTGTGTTTTTAGAGATTAGCAAAAACAAGAAAATTATTCAGAATCCATTACTCAATAACTTTCGCGATCCACAAACCAGAAAACGTATGTTCCTGCTTTTCTTCTGTGTGTCTGCTGGAGGAGCTGTGCTCTTTTTTTGCGTTCAGGTATACACCGCAATCTTCTTAAAAACTTCTATCAAGCTTCCGGCAGAACTGGTAAACCAATTCAGTATTTATGCCACGGCCGTATTATTTCCACTCACAATTTTTGCGGGCTGGCTATCAGACAAGATTGGACGAAAGCCCGTTGTAATCAGTGGATTACTGTTAGGCACCATTTTTATTCTGCCTGGATTCCAGATGCTTCATGCCCTAGGTATTGAGCTGATACAGACAATGAATCCTACTGTGAATATATTGTTGATGGGTGCAGTCTTAACAGTACTGTCGCTCTGCCTAGCACTAGTAGTTGGTCCACAGACTGCGCTTCTAGCAGAACTCTTTCCTGCTAAATCCAGAAATAGCGCAGCTACTCTTCCTCATAACTTAGCTGCTGGCTGGATTGGTGGCATGCTTCCCTTCATTGTGACCTGGCTCAATACAAGCTGGGAGAGCGATCTTGCTGGACTTTGGTATCCAACGATATTCCTAGGAGTGGGGGCCTTAATAGCAATACTGTATCTACCAGAAACGAGAAATACCTCTTTACTAGATTAGAAGCTAGAAC
>CANHLB010000086.1 GCA_947461335.1 Burkholderiaceae bacterium
CGCTAGCCAACATATCTTTACTGCCATTAGACAAAATGGCAGTTGCAATACCCCTGCCTTTGATAGTTTTCAAAACAGCTAGGCTGTCATCAAAACTTGTCAGCTTGGCGTACTGATCCATAAGGCGCTTTTCATCATCGGATGATAGAGTTAAGCTCATACGCTTGCAGACATAGCGTAAAGATCGAATGGTGAGCTCCCAAAATGGCAAATAATATTTGCTGCCATTGGGGTTGGGATCGCTCATTGTGACTAAGCGAGTGTATTCAATTTGGCGATCCCGCCACATTAATGCAAATGCTTGACCATTTCCAGGAAATAAGTCTTCCGCAAGTTGACCCATAGAATAAACGTCAAATAATGTGCCATAGGCATCAAAAGCGATTAACTTATACATATTGACAATCTAAAGTGCCTTAAACAAGGAAAAGGGCGGAACTGCCCCTAATAATGACAACCGCTTCATAAACTCTCTTTTGAGATTCAATTAGTATAGTAGTAGAAAATAACTTCGGCTTCGTTGTTATAGTTATTCACAATCACGGGGGAAATCATGGCTACAAAATCTTTGGCACAAAAAATTGATATTGGAATTAATGAAAAAGATCGAAAGGCTATTGCAAAAGGGCTGGCTGGACTCTTAGCAGATAGCTATTCTCTCTACCTGATGACGCATAACTTTCATTGGAATGTTACGGGCCCAATGTTTAATACGCTTCACACCATGTTTATGGCGCAATACACTGAACAGTGGGCAGCTCTCGATTTAATAGCAGAGCGTATTCGAGCCCTAGGGGAGCCAGCACCTGGCACCTATAAAGAATTTTCAAAGTTAACTTCGATTCAAGAAGTATCTGGAACACCAAAAGCGATGGATATGGTTCGTCATCTTGTAAAAGCACAAGAGGCTACAGCGAAAACTGCTCGAAAACTTTTCCCCTTGGTGGAGAAAGCTAACGATCAGCCCACAGCAGATCTTTTAACGCAGCGCCTAGATATTCATGAAAAAACTGCATGGATGCTAAGAAGCATATTAGAAGAATAAATTTGTTTCAAGCAGCATCTGGCGCAACTAATCTTGATTGCCTTTGGAGACAGAGCGCATGATTCTTAACAACTCAACATCATGACTTGGCAGTCCATCGAGAAGTCCGGTCAGATGAGGAACATCTCTAGCAATTTGATCGCCACCATAAAATCTTAAGGCCCAATTCGGAAATAATCTTTGATCGATCTCATCAAATTCAATTCGATGAAGGATTTTATGGCGCTGGTCTTTCTGAATTTTGTCCCAAAGGAACAGAACATCTTCTCGCCTACCTTCGAGAATCTGTGCAAAATGGCTGTTCTCATAAAATAAGACGCCAGTAAGCTCATGATCCTGATTCCACTTATGAGAAAAATCAAATAAGCTAACTAGACTTGACAAACCCATATCTTGGGTTGCTTTACTGACATAGCTAAGCTCAACTAATTGATTTGGATCTTCTGAACTCACTAGTGCCCTTGCGATACCCATGAAAAATAAAACCAGTTTGTACCTTTATTAATAGATCCAATACCAGTACTAACCCTAGCGTACTAAATAAAAAACCACCCGAAGGTGGTTCTCATCATCCTTATTGGTCCAGCCCAAATTACTTATCAAGCTTGACGGTGACTCCGCTGGCACTCAGGTTCAATTGAAGGCCCTCAGAGGTGCTAGTTAAACGCATAATGACGCCATTCTCATTCTTGAGTATCGTACCTCCAACGCCACCGCCCAAAGTGATACTGCTCTCGAGCTTTGTAAATGTTCCAGGAAACTTCGCTAGATCAGCTAAGTCATAAACCTCACCCGTTGCCGATAGCTTAGACACTCCAACGTTTGCCCCAAGACTCATGCCACTAATTTTGAATGGGTATTTTTTCCCTTGATAGGTAAGTACTCCGCCCCCAGTGCTACCTCCCACAATTAAAGCAAACTGAGTTTCATTAATACTTACTGTGCCTGATGGCTTTTTAGGGGCGTCTGCTGCACTAGCACTAAAGCTCAAAATAGATAAACCTAAAATTAAAAATGAAAGGACTTTGCGCATACTCATCATATAACTTCTCCACTTGTTGTAGTCATCAAATAGGATGTCTACTAAATTAGCAAGATTGCTTATTTGAGCTTACTCTGCTTATTTCAGTAATACAAATAAAAACTGCTCCTAGGTAATTGTTGATGATCCAGAGTGAAGTTTATTTATTGGGTTTGTTTGGGCGGCTGGATATTGAAAGGATTTAGCCTTGTGATGGGCCTTAAAACAGTGCTCACGATCGCTTGGTAACCCGGGTCAGAATTGACCCGGGTTGATCTCCAGAACCTAATTTAACTACCCTCTGTTATCTTGCGACCATTGAGTGGCATTACTGGACGCGCATTCATTGGGAAAATCTTTTTAAATGCGGCCAACTGTGCACTAGATAACTCAACGGGAGTTTTTAGAATAAAGAACTGTACGCCTTCGCCACATCCAGGAGTTGTTAATGATCCGGCATAGTTGTAATACGCCAAGGAACTAGGCAATAGAGTGCTTGCATTAAAGGGGGTCTTCAGAGGCGCCTTACCTTCTTTGGCTGGCATATTAGCAAAAATGTCTTTGAGAGCGACATTCTCTTTGCCTTCGTTGAACAGCACACCTATCACCGCCAACTTACCATCTGCACTTTGGTGCACTAAGTGAAAATTAAATGGAAAGCTTTTGCCATCAATTTTTTCTTCGGCTGGTGTATGCCCGTGGAATTGCAAAATCTTATAGTCAACCCCGCCTAGGTTTGCAGTACCCCCATCAGTCAAATTGACTTGAATAGTATGGCCATTATTTAAAATTTCTCCCGTAGAGGCCTTGTAATTTGTTTTAATTGCTGCGGTTACTTTAGAGACTTGCTTGGTTTGAATATCGATAGGGGCTTGCACTTGGCCTGTTTTACAAGTTGCAAACTCCTTGCTTAAGTCGCCCCAATTAGCAGGGCCGATTTTGCCATCGTAACCCCACTTTACAGCTCCCTCTCCATAACTAAAGCCAGCAAATGCAGTCAAAAAAACAGCAATTAATACTTTTTTCATTTTGTCTCCCAAAAATTTTTAGTTGTTTTTGTAGCTCCCTCTCAGCAAATTTAGCAAAGTGGTTATAAAAACTTTATCATTTTTTTAAGTTTTGTCTACTACAAAAGAAGAAAAGCCCAGCAAAATGATGTCAAAGCGTATATGGCCCTCAAGCTTCGGTGGGGCAACTTTAATATTTCCTGAATTCTTGGCCTCCCTGAGCCATGATATCTAGCCCCTCAATCATCGCTCCGCTTAAAACTTATAATGCTCATTAATCATGGATAAAAAATTCTCTCTCACTGATGGCATGGAGTATCACAAAGCTGGTAATTTTGAATTAGCAGATGAAATCTACTTGTCTCTTCAAAATTTAGATCCCTATAACGTCAAGTTACTCTGCTTGAGGGGACTAGTTGCGCAGTCAATAAATCAACCTGATAAAGCGATTGAATTATTTCTAAAAGCAAATGTTTTACATCCTGCTGACTTTAATATTCAATTGCAATTGGGAATTACTTATAGCCAGATGGGGGAGATCAATCTCTCTAATCTGTTTTATGAGAAAGCTATGGCTTTGGCACCAAATGCAATAGAGCCGCTGGTCAACTATGGAAATAATTTATGTAAGCTTAAGTTATTTGATAAAGCCTTTGGTGCATATCAAAAAGCACTGGCATTAGAGCCTACATCTTCCAGATTAAATTACAACATTGGCACACTTTTCCTCAACAAAATGGACCCCGATGGGGCAATTAAATGGCTAGAAACGGCTGTTACCCTAGACCCAATATATACAAGCGCATGGAATAGTTTGGGTGCTGCTTTAACAGAAACCGACGATTTGCATGGGGCCCTAGTGGCTTATCAGAAAGCAAGCTCACTAGATCCTGAATTTATTGAGCCCCTATTCAATCAGCATGCGATTTATATAGACCTAGGAATGGCGGACCAAGTAATTGATGTCCTTCAAAAAGCCATTGCCATTGACGAGAATAACAATACATTAAAGTTTTTTTTGGGAATGGCCCATCAATATTATGGCGAGAACGCCAAGGGTGCAGCGCTTATAGACTCAATTTCTAAAAACGCCGAAATCTATCCAGAAATAAGCTCTTGGAATTATTTGCAAAATGAATTTTTTTCTAATCCCAAGTTAGTAGGGACAAATACAAAAACTATTCAAATTGCTATAGATGCGGCGAAGTTAGATGGCTTAAATTTAGAATTTGGTGTTTTTAACGGCAAATCCATTCGGAGAATTGCATTGCTGATAAACGAGGACATTCACGGGTTTGATAGTTTTGAAGGGCTTCCAGAAAGTTGGAATGATGAACCCAAAGGAAGCTATAGCGCAGAAGGCTTCCTTCCAGAAGTTCCCAAAAATGTAGTACTTCATAAGGGCTGGTTTAACGAAACACTCCCTGGTTTTATAAGAGAATTTAAAGCCCCTATTCGTTTTTTGCACATTGACTGTGATCTATATAGCTCTACGAAAACAATACTAGATTTATTGGCTCCGAAAATAATTGCGGGAACCGTTATCGTGTTTGATGAATTTATAGGCTATAAATCTTGGGATAAGGATGAATTTAAAGCCTTTGAAGAGGCCGTACAACGTTATGGATGGAAGTATGAACTGCTCACCTTCAGCTTTGTTACCAAGCAAGTTGCATTAATCATTAAATAAGCTACTTAAAAGTCAGAGTACAAAAGAAAATAGTCCAACAAGTGGACTATTTAGATTCTTAGAAGGCCGGGATATAGAAATCCTACTTTTTAGATTTATATTTTTGAACCGCCTCTTTTAGGTCTGAGTATTCCTCACAACCAAAAAAACAAACCTTATCTAATCTCGCCAATAAGACCTCAGCCCCAGGTAGGTCATTGTTAGTTAACTTTAGCATGCCGTAATATTCAAGAGCACCGCGATGATTGGGGTCTATTTTTAATGCAGCTTGATAATACTTTTCAGCCCCAGCTAAATCGGGGGGCTGTTTCTTACGAAGACTGTAACCTAGCAAATTATTCCAATCGGCTGAGCTGGTTTCATTAGCAGCCTGCAATTGTTTTACTGCCTGATCATATTTTTCAGATTTGATACTTGCCCTTGCTTCAGTCAACCATACTGGGTCTGACTTGATCGGCGCAGTGTCTGCGGCCCATGTAGTTCCCATTAAAGACAGAAGCATAAAAAATGTAAAAGATAAATATTTCATAAGGCCCTCTAGGTAAGTTGTCTGTCGTCTCATGGCTAAGGACTTGGGTAGATTATGTGGGAAAGATGTTCTCCGTTTTTATTCACCCTGACTAAAACCATGTCGCCCACGCCAACCACCTTCCCAGTGTAAGCCTGAATATTGACATGGTGCGTAACCAGAATAAGTGGTGCCTTAGATGGCTTGGCCAACTCACTTTTAATGAACGCCTCCAATTCTTTGGTTTGCCGCTTTTCTAGACTCATATTGTCAAAAAATGAGCTAAGTGAAGGTTCTATTTTTATCGGGCCTTTATTAAGAAGGTTTGCTGTATCCAAACATCTGCACCACGGACTACTAAACACGTCTGCCTTTTGAATGCCTTGGCTACTTAACCAAGTCCCTATTGCCTTAGCTTGCTTTTTGCCGTAATCACCCAAATTACGCTGAGTAGAACACTGACTAATGACATACCCTGCAGGATCTCCGTAACCCGGAGCATCGGCATGTCTCATCAGCAATACATGCTGACCATCCTGCAAATCATTTGCCAAGGAAGCTATCGCTTGCTGTGCGATAAAAAGTCCGCTCAGTAAAAAAAGAAATGTAGCTATTATTCGATTAAAACGAGTCATAAAATTTCGCTATTTTGGAGGTCGGCTACCAAATCCTAATCGATAATGAATAATCCTGCTAAGCCAACAGAGATCTATAATTTGCAATCAATACGGCCGATATTACATTTCATAAAGCACCCTATTCCTTAACTTTTTTGCCTTATCAAGACTATTTTTATAAGCACTAAGCTCTGTGATCTAGATCAAAAAGGATCTCTAAAACTATGTCCCGAGGGCTTGCTAATGGTAGGCTATCAGCCTAATATGAAGGAGTCAGGTTAAATTCAAATTCCATAAGAAAGGGCAACATCATGAAAATACTGCTACCAATAGATGGCTCTAAGTCATCTCTTAATGCCGCAAAGTATGTGGCAAAAATGGCTAAAAATTCTCGTAGCCCAACTACTGTGACTTTAGTAAGTGTCCATGATGATGCGGGGCTGGGACATGTCAAACAATTCGTTGCTAAAAGTGTTGTTGATGATTACTTGCGGGAAGTAAGTGAAAAAGAGCTAAAGGCTGCACAAAAAGTTCTTAATTCAGCACGTGTTAAACATAATATGGTTATCAAGCGCGGGCATATTGCTGATGAGATTATTGCTCTTGCCAATAAAGATAAAGTCGATTTAATTGTGATGGGCACAAAAGGGCGAAGTGGCTTTGTAGATATTTTGATGGGCTCTGTAGCGCAACGCATTAGTAGCTCAGCGAAACAACCTGTGTTACTTATCAAATAACTTGCTGTGCTGTTTTCAAGGTCATTACTTAAGATGAATTTCAGAACGATGTCGTTAAGCTAACAGAAGCCTGATCTGACTGACCAAACAAAACCACCCGAAGGTGGTTTTGTTTTTGTGACCTCGAGCTCTGTTGACTAAGGCTAGGATTGATGATCGGGCTTCAAACCACCTAGTGCCTCAATCTCTCTTGCCATCTCTAGGCTATTAGAATCCCCCACATTCTCCCTTAGATCATCAATAACACCTTGGCGATCTCTGGCAGGACGATTTTGACTAATCTTCCACTTCGCTTCAATTTTTTCAACTAATAATTCGATCCCTACAATGTTTGCCAGCATAGTGTCGATGTAATCTTTCGGGGCGTCCGAAACAGCCCAAGGATCTTTTCTGCTGGACTCCATTTTCTCCGTTAGGAACTTCACAATTTGATGTTTATCTTTTTCATCCTGAATGGCAGATAGCGTGCCATTAATGTGAACACTTAAATAGTTATAAGTAGGAACAACTTTATGGGTTTCTTGCTTTGTGGGGTATGAAGAAGGGCTAATATAAGCTTCATATCCCGAAAAGACTAGCAATACTTTTTGCTTTTTCTCGCCAACTTTCCATATTGGATTTGCTTTAGCTGTATGTGCAATTAATTTACTACCGAC
>CANHLB010000087.1 GCA_947461335.1 Burkholderiaceae bacterium
CCGTTTCAGGAAGCAATCCCAACCCTCTCTTCAAAATGTTGATTGCTAAAACTGGCACAACACCAAAATGGAATTTCTATAAATATTTAATTGATCGAAATGGGAATGTCGTTGATTCTTACGGCAGTATGACCAAACCGACGAGCAGCTCCATCACTGCAGAGATTGAAAAACTCTTAGGAGAAAAATCTTAGTGATTAAAAAAAGAATTGCCATCATTGGCGGGGGTATTTCTGGCCTTGGGTGCGCTTATGCTTTAAGACAGCATCCGGAATTTGATCTAAGCCTGTATGAGGCTGGTGATCATATCGGAGGGCATAGCAATACAGTTGATTTCAAATGTAATATTGATGGCAAAGAAATTGTTCATGGTGTTGATACTGGGTTTTTAGTCTTCAATCGCAAAACCTATCCACGCTTAGTGCGCCTCTTTGAAGACATTCAAGCACCGGTAGCGCCCTCTGAAATGTCTTTTTCTGTATCAATTGATACATCCGATAAAAAACATGCTCATCAAAATATTGAGTGGGCAGGTAATGACCTGAACTCTTTCTTTGGACAAAGATCGAATCTTTTGTCTTTTGCATTTTGGAGAATGGCTTATGACATCTTGCGCTTTAACCGCTTAGCTACAAAACTAGCGAATCGACAAATTGAAGCAGGCCATCTTTATAAAGAACCAGATGAATCCATTGCCAAGTTTTTAGATCGCAATCGATTTAGCCAAAGCTTTAGGGAAAATTATTTTTTACCCATGATTGGTGCTATTTGGTCATGCTCTGTTGGTCAGATGCTGGAGTTTCCGATTCAAACGATGGTTCGCTTTTGCCATAACCATGGCTTACTGCAGATTCAAAATCGGCCACAATGGTTGACGATTAAAGGTGGCTCTAGAGAGTACGTAAAGCGAATTGTTACCGCCTTAGAGAAGTCTAAAGTGAAAATTGTGCGTGAGGGCGTTGTACGCGTAAATGCTAATGAAGATGGAGCCTCACAAGTTGAAGTGGTCACTCAGTCTGGGTCTGTGTTTTTTGATGATGTGGTAATGGCCTGTCATAGTGACCAAGCCCTTGATCTGGTTCATGGCATACCTCAGCAAGCTAGAAATATTTTGGCGGCGATTCCATACCAAAAAAATCGTGCCATCCTACATACGGACATACGTTTCCTTCCCGAGACTAAACGTTGTTGGGCTGCCTGGAATTACACTGCAATATCTGGAATGAAGATTTCATCAAAGCAGCATGTGAGCGTCAATTACCTTATTAATCGCCTACAACCGCTGCCTGCACAATTGAAAGATACTCAAATTATTGTCAGCCTAAATCCTGCTTTAGAGCCAGATCCAAAATTAGTACATCAAGAAATTCATTACTCGCATCCAGTGTTTGATATGAGAGCCATCCAAGCTCAAAAAGAATTGCCGCTCATTCAGGGTGTAGCATCTATTTGGTATTGCGGTGCCTGGACTGGTTTTGGTTTTCATGAAGATGGTTTACGCTCTGGTGAATTAGTCGCAGAGGCCCTAATAGAAGGCATTCATTCACCGCTTATTACTCAGCCTAAGCAAGATGCACAATAAATGAATGAGCCAAAGATTAACTTTGGAGTTGTAAAACATCAGCGGCTCAGGCCAGCTAAAAATGCTTTTGGCTATGGTGTTTTCACATTATTGATTCCTATGCGAGCCAGAAAGCTCAAACCTGACATCCTGAGTAGACATGGGCTTAATGACAATCGACTGGGGTTATTTTCATTCTTTGATAAAGATCATGGCTTAGGTCAAGCAGATAGTCTGCAGTGGATTGAAAATATTTTGCAAGAAAACGAAATATCAAATGTCGATGGAGAAATTTGGTTACATACATTTCCTAGGGTCTTGGGTTATGTATTTAATCCAGTAAGTTTTTGGATATGTACACGTGCTAACGGTCAAGTACAAGCTGTGTTGGCGGAAGTGAACAATACTTTTGGCGAGCGCCACTGCTATTTATTACATAAAAATGCTGACAACGTATTGCGTTCTGGCGAGACTCTTAGCAGTCAAAAGGTATTTCATGTATCACCATTTTGTGCAGTAAGTGGTGATTATCATTTTCGCTTCTTATTCTCCCAAGATAGTAATAGCGGCAATAACTCCGTTTATCGAATTGAGCTTCACGAAGATGGTCTACCCCTCATTAATACCAGCATTAGTGGCAGCAGCCGCCCCTTGAGTCGATCAAACCTTTGGCTGGCTTTTTTGCGCTACCCACTGATGAGTATTGGGGTAATCTTCCGAATTCATTGGCAAGCATTAAGATTATGGGTAAAAGGTGTACCCTTTCATTCAAAACCCAATCCACCAGAATTCGAAGTTAGCAAATGAATCGTCCAGGACAATCCTTACTGTCGCGCCTAAGTTTTTCAAGGCCGCAAAAACGCGCAACAGCGAGCCGTTCTCGCTTAGGCACTGAGACGCTATTAAGCCTCTTATCCCAGTTGAGTAGTGGTCATCTAAAAATGACTTTGCCTGATGGCAATATCAGGGAATTTGGTAATAAATCAGATTCATTGCATGCCGAAATTCAAATCCTAGATTGGTCCGTCTTTAAGCAAGTGTTATCTCATGGAGATATTGGCTTTGCTGAAAGTTATATCCGCGGAGAATGGAACACTCCAGATCTCAAAGCTATTTTGGAGTTGGCGATTCGTAATCGTACGATTCTAGAAAAAGCAATTTATGGTAATTGGTATGGCTCTATCCTTTATCGCATCAGACACTGGTTGCGTGATAACAGCAAGACCGGTAGTCGCAAGAATATTCATGCCCATTACGACTTAGGTAACACCTTTTATACCCTATGGTTAGACCCCACTATGAGTTACTCTAGTGCCTGGTTTGCAGAGGGCGAAAAACAATCCCTCGCTGATGCGCAACGTGCAAAAATCAGACGCATTCTGGAATCTCTCGACACCAAACCCGGTGCTCATATTTTGGAAATTGGCTGCGGTTGGGGTGGCGTTATGGAAGAGGCCCTACGTAACAATATTGCAATTACTGGCCTGACTCTTTCAACAGAACAGAAGGCATTTGCTGAAGATAGGTTACAAAAAGTTCAATCGCAAAGTAAAGATCCGAGGCCTTTTGAAGTTCGACTCCAAGACTATCGGGATTGCCAAGAGCAATTTGAGGGAATTGCCTCAGTAGAAATGTTTGAGGCAGTTGGTGAGAAGCATTGGCATGAATACTTTCAAACCATTGCCAAATGTTTAAAGTCTGGTAGTAAAGCTTGCATACAAACCATTGTTATTGCTGAAGAGCTCTTCGAGCGTTATCGCCACAATACTGACTTCATTCAACAATATGTTTTTCCTGGTGGCATGTTGCCTTCGCGTACTAGTTTTAAAGAAAGCGCTGCTAAGGCAGGCCTTCAGATTGAGGCGGAATTTGCTTTTGGAGCTGACTACGCTAAAACACTTTGCCTATGGCGCGACAGCTTCAATCAGAAGCTTCAAGAAGTTCACCGTCTAGGTTTTGATGAGGCCTTTGTAAGGCTCTGGAATTTCTATCTCATGTATTGTGCTGCAGGATTTGCAGAGCGTAATATTGATGTAGTGCAATTTACTCTTAGCCATCAATCCACGCACGCATCGTCTGATGCCCTTAGCATATGAAGCAAAAAGGTATTTCAAATTTCTCAGGAAAACGTGTCTGGATTATTGGTGCTTCCAGCGGAATTGGTGAGGCTTGTGCCAAAGCGCTCCTAGCAGCAGGAGCTAAGGTTGCTCTTTCTAGTCGAAGAGTTGAGCGTTTGAACGATATTGCATCATCTGGAAAACCTGATCAATCACTTGTGGCCCCACTTGATGTTACTGATAATGTACAGCTAAAAAATGCCTATCAATCTATTTTAGATACATGGGGTGGGCTCGATTTATTGCTTTTTGTATCTGGTGTTTATGTACCGCTGCGGGCAGATAACTTTGATATTGATGCTGCAGAAAAAACCATCGATGCAAACCTTCTGGGCCCAATGAGAGCTGTTGCACTCGTCCTCCCAGAAATGCTGAAGAAGCAATCTGGCAACATTGCTATTGTCGGCAGTGTGGCAGGTTATAGCGGGCTACCTAAGGCCTTAGCATATGGGCCAAGCAAGGCGGCCATTATTAATTTCTGCGAAACGCTTTATTACGATTTGCTTCCCCAAGGAATCAGCACTCATATGATTTCACCGGGCTTTGTGGCTACAGAAGCAACTGCACAAAATGATTTTGAAATGCCTGCCTTAATTAGTGCGGAAGAAGCTGCTACTGAAATCTTGCTTGGCATTCAGAATGGGGAGTTTGATATTCACTTCCCTAAGCGGTTTTCAAGGTTCTTAAAATTCCTCAGAATTCTGCCTTATCCAATCTATTTTTGGATTGTTCGCCGCTTCGTCAAAATCTGACCTTCCCCATTACTGCTTATATTTATCTTTGCGGATTTTTTCTTCTAAGTAGTCCATTACTACAATAGCCTTAGCCTTACTGCCAGCTATTGAAGGAGAAGTAACATACTTACCCTGCATCACAATAGTTGGGACGCCTTCAATTCGATAGGCCTCGGCCAATTGCCTTGCTGTGCGCGCTTTAGATACGATCGCAAAGGAGCGATAAGTAGCTAAAAAAGTATTGCGATCAATTCCCTGGGAAGCAACCCAATCTGCGATCTCTGGCTCAGTCATTAAGCGCTTATTTTCTTTATGCATGGCATACATGACTTTTTCATTTAAAGCATCGCCCTTACCCATAGCCTCAAGTGCATAAAATAATTGGCTGTGTGGTAGCAGATCATCTCTAAAGGCTACTGGAACTCTGCGAAAAGTTACATCTTTTGGCTGGCGCTTAACCCAGCTACTGAGTTCTGGCTCAAAGTCATAGCAGTGTGGGCAACCATACCAAAAAAACTCGATCACCTCTACTTTGCCTTTAGTCTCAAGCGGCTGAGGGATAGGCAAAATGCGGTAATCAAAACCCTCTTCAATCTTTTGAGTCTGAGCGCAAACCATTGCACTTAAACACAGAAATGTTGATGCGATACATAATGCAAATACTTTTTTGCTAAATGACATCATGATTTGCTAGCTTTAATTAAGGTTGGTTTAACGCCCATGCTATTTAACTTATCACGCACAGGATTGCTCTCTTCAGGACTGCTATAAGGGCCTACACGTACACGCCACAGGGTATTTCCGTCGGCAGTCACTTCGCTCAATTGCGCCTGAATTCCTTGGATTGCTAAATTTGCTTTTTGAGCATCCGCCTCGGCACGTTTTACAAAAGCGCCCACTTGTAAGAAATAAATTGCATCGGCTTTCGGGGTAGAGGGTAGCTCAACTGATTTCTTGCCATTGACTAAATCCCCAATAGGATCGGTCGATGCCGGTGATGGTGACTTACCTTGCAAAGGCTTATTCAAATCTAATTGCTCGACGGGAGCCTCAGGCTCGCCATCAACTGGGGCTGGTGAGGGCTTAATTGTTAGGGGTAAATTAGGATCTCTGATGCCAGGCCTTTCTTGAGGTGTATTTTTAGAAAGGTAAAAAGCAATCACAAAGGCAATCCCTAAGCCCGCTCCTAAGCCTAATACAAAGCCTAAGATAGTGCCTCCGTATTGCGCAATATCCTTATCGATTTTCATGAAGCCAGTTTGTGGATTCGGTTTTTTCATTATTTCCTCATCTTACATTTTCACTTCATATACCGCTACTACATCTTAGCTGGAGCAGATACCCCTAGTACTTTTAGACCATTTTGCAATACTTGGCGGGTAGCCAATAAAAGTGCCAAGCGGGATGCCTTAAGGTTCTGATCATCCACTAGCACTCGGTCTGCGTTATAGAAGGCATGAAAGTCCCCGGCCAAGTCTCGCAAGTAGAAAGCGAGGGCATGGGGAGCCAATTCTGCCGCAGCATCTGTGAGCACCTCTGGGTACTCAGCCAAACGACGTAATAAATGGTCTGAAGCTTTACTTTGTAGCAAGGATAAATCTGCAGACGCTAAATCAGAAATTGCTCCACCCCACTGTTGCAATATTGAGTTAATGCGTGCATGGGCATATTGAACATAAAACACTGGATTCTCATCATTTTGCTGCAAGGCTAAATCGATATCGAAAACAAATTCAGTATCTGCTTTACGTGAAATCAAGAAAAAGCGTACTGCATCTCGACCACGTTGCAATGCCAATTCTCTTTCTACTGCACTCATCTCAGAAGTTACGCCACCAGACCACTCTACCAAATCACGCACAGTGACGTACGAGCCTGCGCGTTTAGAAATCTTGACCTCTTCACCATTGCGCATGACGGTCACCATCTTATGCAAGACATACTCAGGATAAGTCTTTGGAATATTCCAGCCACGCTTATGTGCTACTCCCTGAAGGCCAGAACGCACACGGGCTATCGTGCCATGGTGATCACTACCTTGCACATTGATTACTTTCTGGAAACCACGATTCCATTTGCTAGCGTGATACGCCACATCTGGGACAAAGTAGGTAAAGCTCCCATCCGATTTACGCATCACGCGATCTTTATCATCACCATCAGCAGTGGTCTTTAGCCACAATGCGCCTTCAGATTCATAAGTCTTATCAATACTTTGTAAATCACTCACAATTTGTGCAACACTACCATCGGTATACAAAGATGACTCGAGGTAATAGCAGTCAAATTGAACGCCAAAGGTTTTTAAATCAATATCTTGCTCATTGCGCAAATAGGCAACAGCAAATTGACGAATCGCCTCAATATCATCTCTATATTCTGGAGATACTTTGAAAGCAGTCGCAATCTCCGCAATGTATTCACCGTTATAAGCCTGTTCAGGCCAAGCTACATCTCCAGGCTTTAAACCATGTAAGCGGGCTTGGACCGATAAAGCCAAGTTAGCAATCTGAACGCCAGCATCGTTGTAATAAAACTCACGATGGACCTTGATTCCTTGAGTAGCTAATAAATTTGCCAAAGCATCGCCAAGTGCTGCCTGCCTACCATGGCCAACGTGAAGTGGGCCGGTGGGATTTGCTGAAACAAACTCAATCATGGCGCTTGCTACTTCAGCTTTATCTTTTGCAAGCTCGCCATAATGTATACCCTGTGCAAGGATCTCTTTCACTACCGATGTTTTGGCAGCATTGCTTAAGCGGAAATTAATAAATCCAGGACCAGCTATTTCACAAGAAGATATGAGCTGGTCAAAGCCTGGCTCTTTTTGTAAACGCTCTACCAA
>CANHLB010000088.1 GCA_947461335.1 Burkholderiaceae bacterium
ATGGCAAGGATAAAGAGACCGTTACCGCAAAGAACGTCATTATTGCCACTGGCTCAAAAGCCCGCCATCTTCCTGGCTTGCCGGTAGACAATGTTTTGGTCTGCGATAACGAAGGTGCTCTAAAGTTTGACTCGGTACCTAAGAAACTGGGCGTGATTGGTGCTGGCGTGATTGGCTTAGAACTTGGTTCCGTATGGCGTCGCTTAGGTTCTGAAGTGACTATGCTCGAAGCCTTACCTACATTCTTGGCGGCATGCGATACGGGAATTGCTAAAGAAGCACAAAAACTTTTTCTGAAGCAGGGTCTGAACATCAATATGGGTGTGAAGATCGGCGAAGTAAAAGTTGATAAGAAGGGTGTTGTTGTTCACTACACTGATAGTGCTGGCAAAACTGCCAAGTTAGAGTGCGATCGTTTAATCGTTTCTGTTGGCCGTATACCAAATACAGACAAGTTGGGTTTAGATAAGATCGGCCTTAAAGTAGATGAGCGTGGTTTTATTCCAGTTGACGACCACACCTGCGCCACTGCTGCGCCTGGAGTATATGCTGTTGGTGACGTCGTGCGCGGCCCTATGTTGGCTCATAAAGCAGAAGACGAAGGTGTTCTAGTAGCTGAATTGATTGCTGGGCAAAAGCCCCATATCGATTACAACTGCATTCCGTGGGTGATTTACACGGACCCTGAAATTGCTTGGGTTGGTAAAACTGAGCAAGCCCTTAAAGAGGCTGGTATTGCATATAAAGCGGGTCAATTCCCATTCGCGGCGAATGGCCGTGCATTAGGCATGGGGCGCTCTGATGGTTTTGTCAAAGTCTTGGCCGATGCGAAGACCGATGAAATCCTTGGTGTGCATATTATTGGACCCAATGCTTCCGATTTGATTGCTGAGGCCGCTGTAGCAATGGAATTCAAAGCAGCAGCTGAAGATATTGCACGTATCTGTCATCCACATCCAAGCTTGTCAGAAGTGATGCGCGAAGCAGCATTAGCTACAGATCAACGCGCATTAAATATGTAATTGAAAACGATTGAGTTTTACCAACAAGAGCTAAAGACCCGCGGGTATCATAGCGATCCCGCGCAGCTCCGTGCTGTAGAGCGCCTGCAGGAGTGTGAAGACGAATGGATTGCTTATAAAGAGATTCGTAGTAATAATCTGAAGAAAGCGTTCTTCAAGCCAGACCTGCCTCGTGGTTTGTATTTATGGGGCGGAGTAGGGCGTGGAAAATCTTTTTTAATGGACTGTTTTTATGCAGCTTCCCCATTAGAAAAAAAGATCCGTATTCATTTTCATGAATTCATGCGTGAAGTGCATCGTGAATTACATGAGCTTTCTGGCTTATCTGATCCACTAGATGAGCTTGCCAAAAGAATCTCAAATCGCTATCGCTTAATTTGTTTTGATGAGTTCCATATTAATGACATTGCCGATGCCATGATTTTGTATCGCTTACTTAGTGCACTATTTGAGGATCGCGTGCAATTTGTGATGACCTCTAACTATCGTCCTGATCAACTGTATCCAAATGGATTACATCGTGATCGTTTACTACCGGCAATTCAATTGCTCGAAGAAAAGTTAGATGTATTAAATGTCGATGCGGGTAATGACTATCGTCGTGTACAGATGGCACAAGTTGAAGCGTATTTAACTCCAGCTAATGCAGAAACACAGACTAGGTTAGGCCAAATGTTTATCACTTTGATTGGCAACCAAAAAGAGGTCAATAGACCTGCATTGCGGATTGAGTCCCGCGAACTGCGACCATTGCATATGGCTAATGGTGTCGTATGGTTTGATTTTCAAACCTTATGTTGTGGACCACGCTCTCAAAATGACTACCTTGAGATTGCTAAGCTTTTTCATACGGTGATTTTGTCTGGGGTGCCTTACATGCCACCAAGGATGACCAATGAAGCGCGCCGCTTTATTTGGCTGATAGACGTCTTATATGACCATAAGATCAAACTCATTATGTCAGCTGAGGTGCCCGCCTCCGAGCTGTATACGGAGGGGCAAATTACAGCTGAGTTCTCTAGAACCGTATCCCGCCTGATTGAAATGCAGTCTCGTGACTACCTAGATGCACCGCGTCGGGTAATTGATACCAGCTTGACCTAAAATAGGCTCATGACCAGTTTTTCGACCCTTAACGCTGATTTGCATTGCCATTCCGTTGTCTCTGATGGCACTTTATCGCCCGAAGCTCTAGCTGAGCGCGCTAAAGCAAATGGGGTGCATTTATGGGCGTTGACAGATCATGACGAGCTCGGTGGCCAACAGCGTGCACGTGCAGCTGCTAGCGCTCTCAATATTGAATATCTTGGCGGTGTAGAAATATCAGTTACTTGGATGGGTCAAACGATTCATATTGTTGGGCTTGGCATTGATGCAGATCATGTCGGGATTTTGGAAGGCTTGCGTCGCACTCGTGATGGGCGTGGTAACCGCGCAAAATTGATGGCTGAGCAATTGCTGAAAGCGGGCATACCTGACGCCTATGAAGGCGCATTACATTTTGCTGGTAATCATGATCTTATCTCTCGTACACACTTTGCACGTTTCTTAGTTGAGCAGGGTGTATGTAAAGATACTGAACAAGTATTTAAAAATTATTTAGTAGAAGACAAGCCTGGTTTTGTTCCTCACATGTGGGCCAAGCTAGATGATGCCGTAGCTTGGATCAGGGCTGCGGGCGGAGTAGCAGTCATTGCCCACCCAGGACGCTATAACCTCAATGCCATGCAGATGGATGAGCTGTATAAACATTTCAAAGACATTGGTGGGCTCGGTATTGAAGTCATCACGGGTAGCCATAGCCCCGATCAATATCAAACTTATGGCAAGATTGCCCAGCAATATGGATTTTTAGCTTCTCGTGGATCTGACTTTCATGATCCAGCGGAGAGTCACATTGACTTAGGTCATTTACCGCACCTACCAGACCACCTCACGCCAGTGTGGTCTGTATTTCATTAATGATTTACAACACAGATAAAGACTAAAGATGTTTGCTGAACGCGTTCTTTCTGGTATGCGACCTACGGGTAATTTGCATCTTGGGCACTACCACGGTGTACTCAAGAATTGGGTGCGCCTGCAATCTGAGTATCCTTGCTTCTTTTTTGTCGCCGATTGGCATGCTCTGACCACTCACTATGAAACACCAGATGTGATTGAGCAATCGGTCTGGGATATGGTGATAGATTGGTTGGCTGCTGGGGTTGATCCAAACCAGGCCACTTTGTTCATTCAAAGCAAGGTACCCGAGCATGCTGAATTATTTCTATTGCTTTCGATGGGAACCCCGCTGGGCTGGCTTGAGCGCGTGCCTACCTATAAAGACCAGATTGAAAAATTAAAAGAAAAAGACCTGCAGACCTATGGTTTCTTGGGTTATCCCTTATTACAAGCAGCCGACATTCTGATTTACCGCGCGCAGTTTGTGCCGGTAGGTGAAGATCAAGTTCCTCACGTGGAAATGACCCGTGAAGTAGCGCGCCGTTTTAATTACCTATATGGACGTGAACCTGGCTTTGAAGAAAAAGCGTTAGAGGCCGTCAAAAAACTCGGAAGTAAACGCGCCAAGATGTATGCAGAGCTAAGGGTAGCCTTTCAGGAGCGTGGTGACGACGATGCACTTGAGCAAGCAAAAGCATTGCTGCAAGAAGCCCAAAGCCTATCAATGGCTGATCGTGAAAGATTATTCGGCTTTCTAGAGGGCTCTCGTAAAATTATTTTGCCGGAGCCGCAGGCCCTTTTAACAGCAGCTTCTCGCATGCCTGGCATTGATGGGCAGAAGATGTCGAAGTCATATGGCAATACGATTAGTATCCGTGAGCAGCCTGAAGAACTTATTAAAAAAATTCGCACTATGCCGACAGACCCTGCGCGCGTTCGCAGAACTGATGCCGGAGATCCTGCAAGGTGCCCAGTATGGCAATTGCATACCGTGTATTCCAATGAAGACACGAAGCAATGGGTTGAAAAGGGCTGCAAATCAGCGGGTATAGGCTGTCTTGAATGTAAGCAGCCTGTTATCGATGCAATTTTGGCTGAGCAACAACCCATGTTTGAACGTGCTCAAAAGTATCTCGATGATCCTAGTCTTTTGCGCTCCATCATTGCAGATGGTTGCGATCAAGCTCGCAAAGTTGCTCAAGAAACTATGCGAGAGGTCCGTGAAGCAATGGGCCTTACTTACGATTGATTTTGTATCTTGCCTAATGCGCATGAATTGATTCTGAATGCCTCGCCCTGGGTGAGGCGCTTTGCTCCGCTCATCCCGAGTGGCGAGTCCGTTCTAGATCTTGCTTGTGGTTCAGGCCGCCATACACAGTTATTGGCCCAGCTTGGACATTTAGTGTTGGCAGTAGACCAAGATATCACTGCGGTTAAAGCGCTGCAATCCCCATTGATTACGCCAAAATGCTTAAATCTTGAGCAAACTGATTGGCCGCTGAGTGGACTTCAATTTGCAGGTATCGTTGTGTGCAACTATCTTTATCGCCCCCATATCGATCATTTGGTCGAAATGCTACAAAAAAATGGGGTTTTGATCTACGAAACCTTTGCCCTGGGAAATGGAGAATTTGGTAAGCCTTCTAACCCGAATTTCCTACTAAATCCTGGGGAATTGCTCGCTTTGGCGGCCCGTCATCAGCTACAAGTCATTGCCTACGAGGATATTTATGTGGATCAGCCCAAACCAGCTATGGTTCAGCGCCTTTGCGCTGTAAAAGGCGGGTTAAAAGAGCGCATTCCGTTACAATTTCAAGCTTAAGACAGTCTATCTCGGTACCTAATTAGTGACAAACACAGTTCAATCTAAAGGCAATAAAAAAACCATTTCTGGTAGCATGCCGGCTATTGTTACGCCAATGTTTGATGACGGGAGCTTAGATTATGCAAGCTTACGTTCTTTGCTTGATTGGCATGTCAGTGAAGGAACCGATGGCATTGTGATTGTTGGCACCAGCGGTGAGTCTCCTACAGTCACTGTAGATGAGCATTGTGAATTAATACGTGTAACGGTAGATCACATCGCTGGCCGTATTCCTGTAATTGCCGGTACTGGCGGTAATTCAACAGCGGAAGCAATTGCATTAACCGAATTTGCAAAAAAAGTTGGCGCTGATGCCAGCTTACAAGTAGTTCCCTATTACAACAAGCCAACGCAAGAGGGCATGTATGCCCATTTCAAAAAGATTGCTGAATCTGTTGATCTGCCGATGATTCTATATAACGTGCCAGGTCGCACTGTAGCTGACTTGGCGGGTGAGACTGTGGTTCGCCTCGCTGGTGTACCAGGGATTATTGCTATTAAAGATGCGACTGGCAGTCTAGAGCGGGGTAGCTTGCTGATAAATGATCTCAAGCGCGCGGGCCATAGTGATTTCTCAGTATTTTCAGGCGACGATTTAACTGCTGCTATGTTGATGCTGATGGGCGGCAAAGGAAATATCTCGGTGACTGCCAATGTGGCCCCAAAGCTGATGCATGAGTTATGTGTGGCTGCCATGTCAGATGACGTGAAAAGAACCCGCGAAATTCAATATAAGCTGCTCGCGGTTCACAAAGCAATGTTTACAGAAGCAAACCCAATTCCAGTGAAATGGGCCCTTTATGAAATGGGTAAGATCACTGCTGGTATCCGTTTGCCTTTAACCCCTTTAAGCACTTCCTTGCGTGAGCCCTTGAAGGCAGCATTAAAACAGGCTGACTTGATATGATGAATTTGATGCAAATACTCCGCCGCTATTTATCGATTCTGCTAGTTGCAATTGCTGCTGCTTCGGTACTTAGCGCATGCAAAACTGTTACTAGCAGTGACACTGTAGATTACAAGTCTGCTGGAGCTGTTAGAGGCCCTAATTTGTCTTATCCGCCAGATTTGATTACTGCGCAAGCTGATCGACGCTATATTGTTCAGGATGGCACGGCAACGATGTCTGAATACAACGCTGCCCTTAAGAAATCTGTGCAGTTAAGAAGTAACGTGATGACAGGTATTCCGGGTATGCGTATTGCACGGGATGGTGAGCGCCGATGGTTGGTAGTAGAAAAGCCTGCAACTGAGTTATATCCTCAGGTAAAAGACTTCTGGCAGGAGAATGGTTTTCTTCTCACAGTTGATTCGCCATCTACAGGCATCATGGAAACGGACTGGGCTGAGAACCGCGCGAAAATTCAACAAGACTTTATCCGTTCAGCTTTAGGTAGCGTTCTAGATTCCATCTACGACACAGGTGAGCGGGACAAATATAAAACACGTCTTGAAGTTAGCAAGCCTGCTGAAACAGAAATCTATATCACTCAAAAAGGTGCTTTAGAGAAGTGCGTGACAGATGCAAGTGGTGCATGTACTTACACCATTTGGACTTCGCGCCCTAACGACCCTGAACTAGAAGCCGCTTTCTTGGCTCGCTTGATGGAGCGCTTAGGCATGACTCAAGAACAGGCTAAAGCAATGGTGGCAGTGCCTTTAGGGCCTAAAACGCCAAAAGCAAAACTCGTCCAAAACGGCAATCAATCCTATATTGAGATGAGCGCAAGTTTTGATCGCGCTTGGCGTGATGTTGGTTTAGCTTTAGACCGCTCTAACTTCACTGTGGAAGATCGCAATCGTTCTTCAGGTGTTTACTATGTTCGCTATGTCAATGCGAAGGATGTAGGCGATAGCAAGGGCTTCTTCTCAAAACTCTTTAGCAGCAAAGATGAATCAGTCTTGCAGGCTAAAAAGTATCAGGTGCTTGTAAAGAATACTGGTGAGAATTCAGCAAGTGTTTATGTGCAAGATGCTGATGGTAAGCCAGAAAACACCGCCGCTGGTGCCCAATTACTCACTCTGTTGAATGAGCAGTTAGCTAGGTAAATTTACTGTGAACTAGCCAATAAAAAAGCCGCTTTTCAGCGGCTTTTTTTCTTCAAGAAGAAGATTACTTCTTAGCGTCAGCAGCAGGAGCAGCTGGAGCAGCAGGTGCAGCAGGAGCAGCAGCAGGAGCTTCAGCAGCAGGAGCAGCTGGAGCAGCAGCAGGAGCAGCAGGTTTTGCTTCTTCTTTTTTACCGCAAGCGGCCAAAGCGATAGCTAACATTGCAACGAGTACGAGTGACTTCTTCATTTGTAATTTCCTCTTAAAAAATAAAACAATTACCGGTAATTGTTGTTGGATGTATCAAGGGATTATCCCTAGGTAATTTCCAGCATTGATTATATCCATCTCTGAATTCAGCTCTCAAAAAC
>CANHLB010000089.1 GCA_947461335.1 Burkholderiaceae bacterium
AGAATCAAAGTCATTCGCAGTCACAATCAATGCACGATCAGCATGCTGAAGTGGCGCAGCAAAGCCACCGCACACCACGTCGCCCAAGACGTCAAAAATCACGACATCGGTATCGTCTAGCAAATGATGTTCTTTTAAGAGTTTCACAGTTTGTCCAACTACATAGCCACCACAACCCGTTCCAGCTGGAGGGCCACCTGCTTCGACACACATCACACCGTTATAACCTTCATACACAAAGTCTTCAACGCGCAACTCTTCGGAATGAAAGTCCACTTTCTCAAGCACATCGATTACTGTCGGCATGAGTTTTTTCGTGAGGGTAAAGGTAGAGTCATGCTTAGGATCGCAACCAATTTGGATCACCCGTTTACCCAGTTTAGAAAAAGCAACTGAAAGGTTAGATGAGGTGGTGCTCTTACCAATCCCACCTTTGCCGTAAATTGCAAAGACCTTTGCCTTACCAATTTTCAAATTCGGATCAAGCTGAACCTGCAGACTGCCCTCACCATCGGGTGGTGCACTACGAGCATCTGAAATGGGTATGTTGATTGCTTTCATTTTGAATTGCCTTTGCTATTTTTGACCTAATGTCATGATTTAACTTTTAAAGTGCGCCTTTGCATCATACAAAGTTTCTAGGGTAATGCTTAAAAGGCCCTGCTCTGCTGCATATTTCTCCGTATTTCGTCTAGCTTTGCCTCTGACAAAGAAAGGAATTTTATTGAGTTCTTTTTCTGCGTCAGTTTCCCAAGAAAGAGCTTGGGTGCCTAGATTGAGATTAGGAGCAGTAATTTGCTCTGCCGCTGTCTCCACCTTCATAGGCGCCGAGCTATGTCCTAGATGCGATGGCATCGCTCCCTCATGAAACTCAAAGTCGCCTCTGAACATACCAATCAAATGCTCTTCCAATCCCATCATCAATGGATGGACCCATGAGTCAAATAAAACACAGGCACCTTCAAAACCCATTTGTGGGGAATAGCGTGCAGGAAAATCTTGCACGTGCACTGGTGATGAGATCACTGCACAGGGAATCTGTAGGCGCTTAGCAATATGGCGCTCCATCTGTGTACCCAGAATTAACTCCGGTTGAAGCTCTGCTATCTTTGCTTCAACCTCCAAATAATCATCAGTAATCATTGCTTCAAGGCCTAATTCAGCCGCAGCCTCACGTACTTCCCGGGCTAATTCGCGGCTATAAGTTCCTAGTCCAACGACTTTAAAGCCCATTTCATGGGCTGCTACTTTCGCTGCAGCAATTGCATGAGTAGCATCACCAAAAATAAATACTCTTTTATTGGTAAGGTAAGTAGAGTCCACTGATAAAGCATACCAACGCGCTTTTGAGGATTGACTGAACTTTTGAACATCACATTCAATGCCAGCTAGTTGACAAACTTCAGTAATAAAAGCTTGCGTACCTTTAAATCCAATCGGAATGGCTTTTGTAGAAGGCTGTCCAAAACTTCTGGTCATCCAGGTGGCGGCAGTATTGGCAGTCTCTGGATATAAATTGACATTAAAGTCTGCTTCGTGCAAACGGGCAATATCGGCTGGATTGGCGCCGAGCGGTGCAACGACATTCACTTCAATTCCCAACTCACGCAATAAGCGGGAGATTTCTTCAACGTCATCACGATGACGAAAGCCTAAAGCGGTCGGCCCCAAAATATTGCAACTTGGCTTTGCGCCAGCTGCTCGAGCTGGACGCTGTTGTCCTGGAGGTAAAACAAATGCTTGCCCTAGCAAGCGAACCATTTGATAAAAGGTTTCTGCTGCGCCCCAATTTTCTTTCTTTTGATACGCGGGTAATTCCAGAGGCAAGATTGGGACAGGCAAATCAAGCGCTGCAGCTAAACCACCCGGATCATCTTGAATCAGTTCCGCAGTACACGAAGCGCCCACCATTAATAGATCTGGCTTAAAACGGGCATAGGCTGTTCTAGCAGCATCTTTAAATAATTCTGCAGTATCGCTACCTAAATCACGCGCCTGAAAAGTCGTATAAGTGACGGGCGGTCTTTTTTTCATCCGCTCAATCATGGTGAACAGGAGATCTGCATAGGTATCTCCTTGCGGTGCGTGTAACACGTAATGAACCTTCTCCATTGCAGTAGCAATCCGCATGGCACCTACGTGAGGTGGCCCTTCATAAGTCCAGAGGGTTAACTTCATGCTTCCACCATCATGAGCTTATTTTTTCTAGTTAAGGGTCGTGCAAATAGTTCTGCCAGATCGGCAGCCTGGTTAAATCCTTGAATCGGCGTGAATACGAGCTCAATCGACCACTTGGTCGTAAAGCCTTCAGCCTCTAATGGATTAGCCAAACCTAGTCCACATACCACCATGTCTGGCTGCTGCGCACGACAACGATCTAATTGGTTCTCGACATTTTGGCCTTCAGCCAATTGCGTTTTAGGGTCTAACATCGCCAACTCTTCTGCCATATGCTGACGATGAAGATAAGGGACGCCAACTTCCATTAGATTCATACCCAGCTCTCTATTTAAATAGCGCGCCAATGGGATTTCTAACTGAGAATCTGGGAAGAAGAAGATCGACTTGCCTTGCAAGATCTCACGATGCGGCTCAAGTGACTTATTAGCACGATCTCGTTGTGGGGCAATCACTTTTTCAAATACATCAGCAGGCACACCCAATTCTTTAGCGGCGGCCGAGAACCATTTTTCTGTTCCCTCTACTCCCAATGGGAAAGGTGCAGCAATTCGTTGGGCACCCATATTTTCTAAAAATCTGGCGGTATCGGTCAGAAATGGCTGAGCAAGCAAATATCTAGTCTTGGGGCCGATGACAATTTTCTGTGTAGACTCTCTGGGCGGAAAAAAGGCAAAGGACTTTAGACCTAGGTCTTTAAAGATACGGCTAAATTGATCTTCCACCACATCAGCCAAACACCCCACCACCAATAGATCGACTTCATCCGATTGTGTCGATTTTGGGAGATCTTGTACTAGCGCAGCTAAGCAGGCATCTTCACCCTGAGTAAAAGTGGTTTCAATTCCGCTGCCAGAGTAATTCAGAATACGCACCTTAGGCGCAAAGGTTTTACCTAGACGCTGCGCTGCTCTCGATAAATCCAACTTAATCACTTCTGAAGGACATGAGCCCACTAAAAATAGCAGCTTAATGTCAGGACGACGATCGAGCAATTGTTTGACTACTTTATCTAACTCATCATTGGCATCTGCAAGACCAGCTAAATCACGATCATCAATGATCGCAGTTGCAAAACGGGGTTCTGCAAAAATCATCACTCCAGCAGCAGACTGAATTAAGTGTGCGCAGGTACGAGAACCGACTACGAGAAAGAAGGCATCTTGAATTTTTCGATGCAACCAAATAATCCCCGTCAAGCCGCAGAAAACCTCTCTCTGACCACGCTCTTTTAAGGGCTGGAAATTCATGGGTTGGGAATCAACCGTCACTTCTTGGGATACAGAATTCAATTCTTACCTCAGACTTTGCTATAAGAAATGAATAGAAAATTGAAATGGCTGGTCTTTAAACCAATTTCAAAAAGGGGGGCAAGCAAAAAAGGAGTCATACCGTGAAACATTGATCTATAGATGCCTTAGTAAAAGCCTCTTGAGGGGTTTTAGATATAAGTGTTTACACCGATTAAACAGGGTTTCATGGGTCCTAGAACAAGGTTTAGGCCAATTTTAGGCCAAAGAAAAAGCCCCAAATACTTCAATATTGCGGGGCTTTTTATGAGGTTGGGATTGGGTTTTACCGCTGCGACTTGAGTAATGCCTTAAAGGTAAGGACACTTAAGGACACTGCAATTCCAAATGAAACAAGAAGCATTGCAAATTTAGATTGGGCCTGCCCAGTAGGAAAGATCAGATAGAAAGCAACGGTAATACTAATCACCATGCCGCAAAATCCAGCTATCTTGGAGATCTGATCTTGCACATTATGGAATTTCATCATGCTCTGCATCCTTTCAAGGTTTATATCTTTTGAGCCTAAGAACATCTATTGATGATTACTCATCTATACAGAAAACTTTAAACCCCGTCATTAATGGAGTCAAGACGTCTAGGGTAAACCCTTGATTAAATGGTGCTTTTCTCTATTTCAAGCATGCCATCTTCGATGTCAAAGAGCGGCACATAAGCTAAGTGATCTTTGGCCTTCTGAATCGAGACAGAAAAAGGGTGTGCCATTAAATGGACCATTTCACGAATTAAGGGAGGCTCACCACGAAGGGGTAAGTATTTCCAACCATTTTCTGTAAAGCGCGCCAAAGGGGATGCTAAGAAACCAGGTATAGACAAAGTGGGTACCTTGTAATGTCCTGCTATCAGTCTCCTGGTCATCCATTGCCTAAATTGAATTGGAGATCCATCGCTAATAAAAAAACTTTCTCGATTTGAATCAGATAGCAAGGCTTTATTAATCGCTTCGCAAAGATTTTGAATATAGCAAGTTGAAAAGAGGTAGTCGCCCTGATCAAACCAACCAAACTGATTGAGGTCGGCCGCCTTACCTAAACTGCGATCAATGACATCGCCTATACCCCAAATGGATGCAGGTCTTAGGCTAATCGTTCGCAGCATCTCATTTCCAGCAGCAAGAACCCGCTGCTCTGCCTGGGACTTGCTATAACAATAGGGAAAGTTTTGTAGAGATGGTAAAGCTCGAGATTCGCAAACTTCTAGATTGGGGATGGATGGATCTTTAGCAACTGCTGCATCACTCATATAAATCAACTGTGGAACTCCAGCCTTCTTAGTAGCCTCCAGAATATTTTGAGTCATAAACACGTTGGTCTCATAAAGTGCTTTTTCTGAATTCCACAACTTCATCTCTGCCGCACAATGAACCACACTATCAATACCCTGCAGTCGCTTTGTTAGGGCTTGAACATTATTTAAGTCACCCGACCAAACTTCCAGATTTTGCTGAGATATGATGTTGATCGCCTGCGGCGTACGATAGTGGCCAACGATCTCATGGCCTGCTGCTATTAGCGACTTGACCAGATGACTTCCCACAAAACCGCTGGCACCAGTCAAAAAGATTTTCATTTAGTAGCTTTGCCAAGCCACTGGCCAAGAAACATTGCAGATCGCCCATAGTAATAGGCAGTGGCTAATAATACTTTTGGTGAAAAAGAAACAATCAAAATAAGAAGCAGGATCAGAAAGGACCAATGCCGCGTTGCCCCATAGCCCGCCGCTATGATGAGCCCTAGAAAAATGAGTTTACGTACTTGACCGCGAGGTAACCAGGGACTTCTTTTATATACGGGGTCTTTATTGGTTGCTGAGCTTTCGCCTGCCATCTTTTGGATATCTCTAAAAATACAAATCTGATCTAAGTGAACTATCATAGATAATTATTAGGGATTCTTCAATGACCAAGCAGAGCAATAAGACAAATCCCCATGGGTTTCGGACCCTAGCAGCACTCACTCCTTTTCTTCAGCCATATAAAAAGCAATTTGTATTGGCTATCTTTAGTCTAGTGCTCGCTGCCGGCGCAACCTTAGCCGTTCCCTTCTCTTTTAGGCAAATCATCGATTTGGGATTTAATGCCAATAGTGGCAAGCAAATCAATGCGACTTTTTTAACCCTATTTGCTGTTGCTTGCTTGGTCGCATTAGGAACATCGTTGCGTTTTTACATGGTGTCTTGGCTAGGTGAAAAAATTACGACTGATATTCGTTCTGCAGTCTATAGCCATGTCATCAAACAAAGCCCCGAGTTTTTCGAATCTACTCATAGCGGTGAAATCCTATCGCGCCTTAATACCGATACAGTGTTGATACAGACCTTAATTGGCACTAGCGTCTCGATGGCCATTCGAAATATGCTGCTATTGGCAGGCGGCTTGGTCATGATGTTCATTACCAGCCCAAAATTATCTGTACTAATTTTTGCCACTCTACTACTCACTATCATTCCCACAATGATCATGGGTAGACGAGTTCGAAAGCTCTCCCGCAATTCACAAGATAAGATCGCCAATGCCTCTGCTTTAGCAGGAGAAAAATTAAACGCGATTCCCACTATTCAATCGTTTACCAATGAAAACATAGAAATTAATCGATTTAACCAGGCCATTCAAACTGCACTGGTTGCGGCCATCAACCGGACACAAGCTAGATCCTTACTCACTTTTGTTGCCATCTTATTTGGCTTTACCAGCATTATCTTGGTTCTATGGCTTGGCGCTTATGCCGTCATGGACAATCAAATTACTGCTGGAGAGTTATCTCAATTTATTTTGTATGCGGTGATTGTCGCTGGTGCTATCGCCGGCATCTCCGAAGTAGTAGGCGATACCCAAAGAGCCATTGGTGCTAGTGATCGTCTTTTAGAACTTCTCAATGTTCAATCATCTATACAAACGGTAGCAGTCGTAGAAAAGATCCCACAGGTCAATGCGGATGGCATTGGAGTCGAAGTGCACAGTTTGTGCTTTCAGTATCCATCCAATCAAAATCAGGTTTTATCCAATGTCTCTTTTGAGATTAAGCCTGGTGAAAGAATTGCCATTGTAGGCCCCTCAGGAGCAGGCAAGACTACCCTCTTCCAACTATTACAACGCTTTTATGATCCGACGAGCGGTGAGATTTTATTTAATGGCATCAATATTCGAGACCTTGAACTTGAAGCACTTCGAAAAATGATTGGCGTTGTGCCACAAGATATTGTGATTTTTTCAGATAATGCCATGGAAAATATTCGCTTTGGCAGAATGGATGCCACTGATGAGGAAGTAATAGCTGCTGCACGCCTTGCTATAGCAGATGAATTTATTTCTAAACTACCAGAAGGCTATCAAAGCTTTTTAGGTGATAGAGGTATCCGCCTATCTGGAGGCCAAAAACAGCGGATTGCGATTGCTAGAGTCCTATTAAAAAATCCCGCCCTATTACTTCTAGATGAGGCTACTAGTGCTTTAGATGCTGAGTCTGAACTTCTCGTTCAGCGAGCCCTTGAGGCTGCCATGGATCACCGCACTACCATTGTCATTGCTCACCGACTTTCCACAGTCAAGCAAGCCGACAAAATTCTGGTACTAGAAAATGGGCGAATCATAGAGACTGGAACCCATGCTGATTTAATTCAACATAGCGGTCTTTATTCTCGCTTAGCCAAACTTCAATTTACTGACCAATAACTTACGCCTTAGACTAAAGGTTGC
>CANHLB010000090.1 GCA_947461335.1 Burkholderiaceae bacterium
ATGTCGTAGTTAATATCAATCCTCTTTACACTGCACGGGAGCTTGAGGCTCAGTTAAGAGATAGCGGCGCTTCCGTGATTGTATTAATGGAGAACTTTGCTCATACCTATCAAGAAATCAAGCCTTTAAATGGTATTCGCCAAGTGATTGTGAGTAGCCCCGGAGAACTGCTTGGCCTCAAAGGTCTGGTAATTAATTGGGTTGCTCGCAATGTAAAAAAGATTATCCCTAGCTGGGATTTTGCCCATATTGCCTTTAAAGAGGCACTGCATATTGGCGCTTCACACCATTTTAAAAAGCCAAATATTTGTCTTGATGACATTGCTTTTTTACAATATACCGGCGGAACCACTGGCACCTCTAAAGGCGCCGTCTTACTCCATAGAAATATTCTTTCGAACATCATGCAGATTGAGTTATGGCTCAATCCTGGGTTAAAGCAAAAGCCTGAACAGCAGCTGGTATTTTTGTGCGCTTTACCAATGACACATATCTTTGCCTTAACTGCCTGCGCTTTGCTTGGGATAGCGAAGGGTAGCTTATTAATATTGGTCCCTAATCCCCGCGATATCACTGGCTTTATTAAAACGCTCATGAAGCATCCCAATATCAATATATTTCCAGGGGTAAATACGCTCTTTCATGCGCTCATTCATCGCCCTGAATTTAAAAAAGTCAAATTACCTAATCTACTTGTGACTATTGGTGGTGGAATGGCAGTCCATAAAAAAACCGCAGATCACTGGCAAGCACTTACCGGTGTTCCGATTGCTCAAGGATATGGTCTCTCTGAAACATCCCCAGTTGTTTGTGTGAATACCCCATTAGAAAAACATTTCACTGGGCACATTGGGATGCCAATCCCAAGTACTAATGTGGTTATTCTTGATGATGATGAAGTCGAGTTAGCTCACGGTACGCCTGGGGAGATTTGTATACAAGGTCCTCAGGTGATGACTGGCTATTGGAATAAGCCAGAGGAGACGCAGCATTGCATGACAGATGATGGCTTTTTTAAGTCGGGGGATATTGGTTTTATCACCGAGGAAGGCTATGTTGAAATTGTCGACCGCAAGAAGGATATGATTGTTGTAGCAGGATTTAAGGTATTCCCAAATGAAGTGGAAGACCATTTATCTCAAATGGAAGGCATTAAAGAATGTGCCGTGATTGGGGTGCCGCATCGTAAGCTAGGGGAAATCGTAAAAGCATATGTTGTCAAAGACAATCACCACTTAACTGAGGCTGATATTTTGCAATATTGCAAAGAGCACATGACGAGTTATAAGCGCCCTAGGAAGATCGTCTTTATTAACGAGCTCCCTAAATCCAATGTTGGAAAAATATTACGTCGTGAGCTCAGGAACTTATAAGAGTTAGCTCGAGAAATATTATTTTTTGGGTGTTTTGCCAATCATCTTTACAGCTCTCAAGAAATCAAAGTCAACCCCTTGATCAGCTTGTGTAACAGTATCTAAAAAGAGTTTCTTATAACCACGTTCTGCAGTTGGAGAAGTGATAGGATGATCTTTCATGCGCTTTGCTAATTCTTCTTCAGAGATTAATAAGCTGATCTCACGATTCTTAACACTTAAACGTATGCGGTCACCGTTACGAACTTGGGCTAAGGGGCCACCGATGGCAGACTCAGGAGTAACGTGCAGCACAATCGTGCCAAATGCTGTGCCACTCATGCGGCCATCAGAGATACGGACAATGTCTTTGACGCCAGCACGTGCTAATTTCATGGGAATAGGGATATAGCCAGCTTCTGGCATACCTGGAGCGCCTTTAGGTCCGATATTCTTCAGCACTAAGATGTCATCGGCTGTGACATCTAAATCAGGGCTGTCAATGCGGTTTGCTAAGTCAGCCGCATCTTCAAAGACTACGGCGCGACCTTCATGTTCCATGAGTTTTTCATTGGCAGCGGATTGTTTAATGATTGCGCCACCTGGAGCAAGATTGCCATGTAAGACAGCAATACTGCCACGCGGATAAATAGGATTATCTATTTTGCGAACCACATCTTGTTTAAAGCTAGGGGGAGCTGCATCGATTTCTTCGCCGAGGGTTCTACCGCTGACAGTCATTGCATTAAGCTTGAGAAGTGGCTTTAGTTCACGTAACAGAGTGGTCATGCCACCAGCATCATGAAAATTTTCCATGTAATGGTCGCCAGAGGGCTTTAAGTCTACTAGAACAGGAGTTTCATTACCCATCTTATCTAAGGCGGCTAGGTCAATCTCGAGACCCATGCGACCAGCAATAGCAGCTAAGTGAACAATGCCGTTAGTAGAGCCACCTATCGCAAGCAATACTCGTATCGCATTTTCAAAAGCATCAGCACTCAGAATCTTATCAATTGTTAAGCCATCTTTTGCCATCTGCACTGCACAAGTACCTGTCTCTTCTGCAATGCGAATACGATCTGCAGTTACCGCAGGGGGTGTTGCGCCACCAGGCACGGTCATGCCTAGTGCTTCAGCTATACAAGCCATCGTACTTGCAGTGCCCATGACCGAGCAAGTGCCAACACTCGCGACGAGCTGGTCATTCACTTCGTCTTTTTCTATTTCATCAATTTCGCCGGCACGGAATTTGCCCCAGTAACGACGACAGTCGGTACATGCGCCGACACGTTCACTGCGATGAGAGCCCGTGAGCATTGAGCCTGTAATGAGTTGAATGGCTGGTAAGCCTGCAGATGCAGCGCCCATCAATTGCGCAGGTACCGTTTTATCGCAACCGCCAATCATGACCACAGCATCCATTGGTTGTGCTCGCAACATTTCTTCGGTATCCATCGACATGAGGTTGCGCAGATACATACTAGTAGGCGCAGCAAAACTTTCATGAATAGAAATTGTTGGAAATTCCATGGGCAATCCGCCTGCAAGCATGACGCCTCGTTTTACCGCTTCAAGCAGTTGTGGCATATTGCCGTGGCAGGGGTTATAGGCGCTGCCAGTATTAATAATGCCAATGACAGGACGATCTAAGGCGCTATTGGTATATCCAGCACCTTTAATAAAGGCCTTGCGTAAAAATAAAGAGAAGCCCTTGTCACCATAACTAGTCAGACCTTTTCGCAAACCTGATTCGGAAACGGTTTTAGGATCTTTTGGCTTTGTGCTCATATTTGTCTTCGGAATGATTTCTAGTAATTAAAGGCTATTGAGATAGATTGTAGTCATAGGAGGGTTACAACGCCTATAAGCCACCACCCCAACGGTATTGCCACGAAATTCCGACTGCGTGATAGCTCGTATCAGTCCGCGAATACACGCCCTTACTACCGCTTAAGCGGATCGAATTATGTTTATCAATTGGGTAGGATAGGGTGCTACCAAAGCGCCAATTTTCCTGAGAGCCGCTCACAGACATGCCATTAACGTAGGTTTGTCCACCCGTGAAATAGGTTGCATCTGCAGAAATCCAAGCTGTATTAGGAAGGTAGTAAATCACGTGGCTTTCAGCTGAATAGACTGGATTTTGCGACAAAGTATTGCTACCCATAAAACTGTTGTTGTTGGTGTAAATAGTTGCCATTCCAGCTAATTCAAGGCGCCATGGACCTACTGCTTGCGATGCTCCAAACCCTGGCTGAATGAGTGAGCGATTGCCGCCTACATTGACGATCTGGCTACTGTTATAGCTGCCCCAAGGAAGAGTGGCAGCAATACTCGCACCAATAATGAGATCCTGTTGATAGTTTTGAAACTGGCTGGTCGTCAGAGCAGGTGCTCCATATAGATTGACCGAAGCCTTAATCATCGGATCAGAAAGTCCTTCAGCCGAAGCATTGAGGGCTTGACCCCCAACTGCTCCGCTGCCTGACAATTGTGCGTAGGGCAGTACGATAGTGAGCCTTCCGGATTGTCCGGCTACATCTAACACATGGGTAAGACTAAGCGCTTCAGTAGTTAAGTGATATGAGCCACTTTTAGCCTGCGCAATACCACCAGTAATAAAGTTTATGCCGATTGGCGCGTTAGAGTAGGCGCGTGCTTCTATCTCCTGTGCATTAACTTGTAGGGCAAAAAGTGAAATACAGCAAAAGACAAAAAGACGAAATACCAGCTGCCGTACTAAATACAGGGTGTGCTTCAAATCAATGCTTCGCTTGGTTTCTATCGCCAAAAAAGAGATTCATCATCTTATCTCTACCCATAATTAACTTCATGCCAGTAAAGATCAAATAAGGCCAAACGATGAGCCAGTAAACAATACACATAGCAAGCACCTTTAGAGGATTAGATTGACCAAAGTCTGCCATCGAGTCTATAAAGCTCTTGCCCTTAATCAGTCCATGAATTCCAGCCTCTAGATAGTTCAGTGAGAGTACTACCAGTAAGTAAATGAGAGATTCAATAAACAGTGATTTTAGAATTCCATAGTCTTTATTCACTTTAATGGGAACGATTGCCTGTCCAATCAACATAAATTTGGCACATAAACCCGCTTTGATGAGCGAAATTCCAAATATGGATAAAGGTATGGGCCTTTCATTTAAAGAGGTCGCAGCTAAAAATGTTAGCGCACAAAACCAAGACGCAAAATAGACGGATAAGAAAAATGCTTCTTTAGCTTCTTCTTCTACTTTATTGATAAAAGGATGAGGTTTGGGATTTGTATCTGGAGGAATATTCATCGGAGCATTTCAATAGTACTTCAAACACTTAGACTAATGATTAGCAGTTCGCACAAGCACTAGATTGTTCAACAGGAGCTGGTTCTTGGGTGTAACGGGCGATAAAGGCATGCTTGCTATGTAGGGGCAATTTGATCCAGACAAAATGCCCTGATCCAGGCGCCACATCAATTGACTCACCCTTCATATTCCACATCGCATCAAGTATCAGATCTTGATTGCCTTGAGGTTCAATAATCTCGAGCCGATCACCTACGGCAAAGCGGTTTTTAACATCTACCTTAATGCGACCCGATGATGGATCGATTTCTAAGGTTTCCCCAACATAGAGGCTTCTGCCAGAAAGTGAGTAGCCTCTCATGTAGAGTTGATACTCTTTGTCATGATGACGCTCATAAAAGCCATCGGTGTAACCGCGATTAGCAAGGCCCTCTAAGTTACCAAGCAAGGTGGTATTAAATGGCCTGCCAGCAACAGCATCATCAATTGCTGAGCGATAAGACTGGCATGTACGGGATACGTAATAAGGCGACTTGGTACGGCCCTCAATCTTGAAGGAGTCGACGCCCATCTTGGTTAATCGTTCGATATGCTCAACAGCCCGTAAATCCTTAGAGTTCATGATGTAAGTGCCATGTTCATCTTCTTCCATGGGCATTAAGTCATCGGGTCTTTTAGATTCTTGGAGCAGAACTACATCACCACTGGAGGTTTGTTGACCAGGTTTGACTTTGTAATCCCAGCGACAGGCGTTAGTGCAGGCCCCTTGATTAGGATCACGATGAGACATGTACCCTGAGAGTAAGCAGCGGCCAGAGTAGGCAATGCACAATGCGCCATGCACAAATACCTCGAGCTCCATCTCGGGGCAGTCTTGACGAACTTCTTCAATTTCATCAAAAGAGAGTTCACGTGACAAAATAACCCTGCTAATACCAACCGAGCGCCAGAATTTAGCGGAGGCACCATTCACCGTATTAGCTTGTACTGATAAATGGATAGGCATATCTGGCCATGCTTCTCTAGCCATCATGATTAAACCCGGATCAGACATGATGAGTGCATCAGGTTTTAAATCAACAACCGGAGACATATCTTTAATATAGGTACGGGTTTTTGCACCATGAGGTAATAAGTTCGAAACTAAATAAAACTTTTTACCGAGATCATGCGCAGTATCAATTCCTTGCTTGAGAACTTCGATTTTTCCAAAATCGTTGTTGCGTACTCGTAAAGAATAGCGAGGCTGGCCAGCATAAATTGCATCAGCGCCGAATTCAAAAGCAGTGCGTAGCATCGCAAGGCTACCGGCTGGGGCTAGGAGTTCTGGGGTTTTAGTCATAGCCGCTATTTTAGTGTGCTTGTATGGTTTTAGGTATTAGGGTGTTTTAGGCCATTTCTTGTGGAGAAAGGGTCATAAATAGGTGGAATTCCCCGTTTTGATACCTCCTCAGGAATGCTATATTGGCCCATAAAAATGAAATTAAAGGGCATAAGCCCTAAGGGAGACGAAGTGAAAATAAGTATTTATGCAATAGTGGGATTCATTTCTTGTGTTTTTCTAGGCCAGGCTTATGCGGCCGGAAAGATTGAGATAAATGAATATATGATCCCCAGTGATACGCCTGGAATTTCACTTTACGTACGCAATAAGCATTTAGCAGGCATGAAGAAATTCACCCCTGAAAAAACTTTACTGTATGTCCATGGCTCAACTTACCCAGCTGAAACTGCATTTGACTTATCGCTTGGCGGAACTTCATGGATGGAATATATGGCTGCACGAGGCTATGACGTATGGCTAGTTGATTTGCGTGGCTATGGAAAATCCACGCGACCACCTGAGATGGATCAGCCAGCAGAGCAAAATCCACCCATTGTCAGAACCGATGTAGCCGTAAGAGATGTCTCGAGCGCCGTAAATTACATATTAAAAAAGCGCAATATCAATAAGACGAACTTACTGGGTTGGTCTTGGGGTACTACCATTATGGGTAAGTACACCACTGAGAATAACGAAAAGGTCAATAAGCTCGTCTTATATGCGCCGCAATGGCTTAGACAGGGAGGCGCTCCACTAACGGATAAAGGTGGACAGCTAGGTGCCTATAGAGTGGCTTCTGTTGCTGATGCTAAAAATCGTTGGCTAACGGGTGTTCCAGAGAGTGCTAAGGCAACTTTAATTCCTGAAGGTTGGTTTGAGAAGTGGGCAGAAGCCACTTTTGATACAGACCCATGGGGTAGAACGCAAACCCCAAAAAAACTCAGGGCTCCTAACGGCACCGTTCAAGATGCCCGTGAGTTTTGGACGGCTGGCATACCAGTTTATGAACCTAAGAATATCCGTGTACCGGTGATGCTTGTCCATGCAGAGTGGGATGCGGATCTACCGAGCTACATGATGTATGAGTACTTTACTAAGCTAGAAAATGCACCATACAAAATCATGCTGCAAATTAGCGAGGGTACTCACACCATCATTATGGAAAAGAACCGTATGCTGATGTTTGCAGG
>CANHLB010000091.1 GCA_947461335.1 Burkholderiaceae bacterium
AAATGAAAAACACAGTGTGCATCCGGTCTCGCTGCATGGACAGCCCCATGAATTGCAAAACCCGTTTTGTTCACTGGGCCATCACCAGCCAATATCTGACCCTCAATATTGACCTTCACTAAATTTTGTGGGGTGACTTCATTAAAGCGTAAACCAAACTGATTGAGTAAATAAGCGCCCTCTTCATCTGGCACAGCTGCTGATATATGGGTATAGATTCCGTCATCCCAATTTTTGATGTAAGCCAGCTGATAGGCAGTCGCTAAATCAATACGAATTTGCTTTTCCTGTTCAGAAATATTACCCAGGGCAGCCCAATCTTTTGAGTGGAGTTGAAATTTTGAGTTTAAAGAGCTCATGTGGAGATAGGTCTTACTTCAATAAATTCAACATAGCTAGTTCATCAATTACTGGTACGCCTAACTCTTCTGCTTTAGTAAGCTTACTGCCTGCATCTGTGCCAGCAACAACATAATCGGTTTTCTTAGAAACAGAGCCAGCAACCTTTGCACCGGCTTTTTCAAGAAGATCTTTTGCTTCATCACGAGTTAGGGTCGGAAAGGTTCCGGTAAGAACAAAAGTTTTACCAGCCACTGCCGCGCTAATGACCTTTGCCTCTACAGCTAACTGCATTCCTGAGGCTAGCAGTTGTTCAATGACTTCTCTGTTATGCGCCTCTTGCATAAAGCTGATAATAGAGTCAGCCACTACGGGCCCTATATCTTTAACGCTGAGCAATTCTTCCAAGTTTGCATCCATTAAAGCGTGCATAGATTGATAGTGATTAGCCAAATCTCTCGCCGTAGTCTCACCTACATGACGAATACCCAAAGCAAAGATAAATCTCGCTAAGGTTGTTTTTCTGGAATGCTCAATGGCCTGAATCAGATTATCTGCCGATTTATCACCCATGCGCTCAAGATTGGCTAGAGCAGTAAATCCTAATCTATAGAGATCTGCTGGAGTTCTCACTAGATTTTGATCAACCAATTGATCCACAATCTTCTCGCCTAGTCCTTCGATGTCGAGCGCCCTTCTATGGGCAAAGTGAATTAATGCTTGTTTGCGCTGCGCTCCACAAAATAATCCACCACTACAACGGGCTACTGCTTCATCTGCGAGTCGTTCAATGTGTGAATCACATACTGGGCAACGAATTGGCATCACAAATTCTGGGGCATTAGCAGGTCTGCGATCTTTAATGACCGAGACTACTTCTGGAATGACGTCGCCTGCTCTGCGAACTGAAACAGTATCTCCAATGCGCACATCTTTACGCTTTACTTCATCCTCATTATGTAAGGTTGCATTGGTAACGGTTACACCACCAACTTCGACTGGGGCTAGTCTAGCAACGGGAGTTATCGCACCCGTGCGGCCTACTTGAACGTCAATACCCAACACAGTGGTAAGGGCTTCTTGCGCGGGGTACTTATGGGCTAGCGCAAACCTTGGAGCTCTTGATACAAAGCCGAGCTTAGCCTGTTCTGCAAATGAGTTCACCTTGTACACAACACCGTCGATGTCATATGGTAATGAGTCTCGTTTTTCACCAATATCATTGTAGAAAGCTAAGATCTCTTGCACGGAGTGCAGCACCCTGCGCTCAGAACATACAGGTAGACCTAACTCTACATAGGTATTTAATAATTCTTCATGGGTTTTAGGTAACCAAGACTGTGGCTCAAGAGCGCCTAAGCCATAAGCAAAGAAAGAGAGCGGTCTTTTTGCAGTAATCTTGGAATCTAATTGGCGCAGGCTGCCAGCAGCAGCGTTTCTTGGGTTGGCGAACTCTTTCTCACCATGAACTACTGCTTGCTGATTCATCTTTTGAAAGTCCTTGAGATACATAAAAACTTCGCCACGTACCTCCAGCACCTTAGGGATCTTCTTACCAGTGAGCTTCAGTGGAATAGCGCGAATGGTTTTGATATTAGCCGTGACATCTTCGCCACTTGCGCCATCACCTCGTGTTGCCGCCCTCACTAATGAGCCATTTTCATAACGAAGAGAAATGGCTAAGCCATCAAATTTCAATTCACCAGCATAAGCAACATGCTCTAAATGCAGTCCCTCGCGACAACGGCGATCAAAAGCAACAAGCTCAGCTTCTTCAAAAGCATTATTAAGGGAAAGCATCGGCACTTCATGGGTAACCGAATCAAACTCTTTTAAGGCTATGCCACCCACACGCTGAGATAGGGATTCGGGTGTAATCCAACCTGGATGAGCAGCCTCAATATCTAATAACTCACGATAGAGACGATCGTATTCAATGTCAGGGAGAAGAGGATTATCTAGGACATAGTAAGCATGCTCCAAACGTGCAAGCTCTGCCTGCAAGAATGCGTAACGCTCCGCTAAGTTTGTCGGACTATTAGACGACAAGGTGATTTCCTAGCTAAATAGTCTGCTAGCTGTGGAAGACCCAGCAGGAATACCAGACTTCTCAAGATTGGTGTACAGCACATCAAGATGCTGACGAATGCTAACTACAGCAGCCTCGCTGAGATTAATACCATTGTCATCAACTAAGCGGCCATGAGCTGCTTGCGCAATCTCAACACCCTCACCCAGCATTCTTTCAAAAGCACGGTCCTCTTGAGAAACCAATGGAACCTCAAGTAATAAGGTCAATTGTGATACAGGCATATTAGGCTCTAAATCAGCACTATTAAAGATCAGTGCGCCATTACTCAGGAACTCATACTGTCTACCATTCCGAGCTAATTTGAAACCACGCTGACGCATCAAAGCATCAAAATTACCCCAAGGACAGGGATCGTCAAATACAACGTTAATACTCAATTGAATGTCACTATCAGCTGCCATGACATCTAACTCTTTAGCGCTTTCTAGCATGGTGTTTACACTCGGCATATCAATCTGGGATCCGAGAGTCTCAGCCAAAGCTTGTGAGCGTGAACAAAAATCAGATAACTCTAATACGCCAATCGCACCACGGCGACTTGCTAACTGAATCGCTAGCTGCAACTCTGTATAGGAAGACCCAAGCTTTAACTCCTCCCAGTCTTCTGCAGCGTCAAGATCAGCATTTAAGCCCTCGCATATCCATCTGGCATTAGATTGGACCTGGGAATCTGCCCAATCCTTCATCTCTTCTAAAATTTCTGATCCAGTAATCGCCTCATCAAAACGCAGCGTTATAACGCAATCAATGCGAGGATCAATTGCGAATTTCTCTGTAGCAAGGTTGGAGGATGAAGTAATTCCAAAGCTCGGTTCAGATCGTTCCGCGCCAGGATCAGCAAAGCTATTTGTAAAACTAGGCTCGCGACCAAAGCGATCATCAGCTAGTTCGGCCCGCTCTTTAGCTTTATGGCGAGCACGCGCATATTTCAAATTCAGAACGGCCACCAATATGAGAATCAGGAGCCCAATTGCAGCTAAGGCAAATTGCAAATCAGACAAACCCAACATCGTCATGATTTGTTCCACGTACACTTAGGCGGCCTCCACCATCGAAACGGCAGATGAAATATCTACTGCCACAATTCTAGATACACCCTGCTCTTGCATAGTGACTCCAATGAGTTGATGGGCAATTTCCATAGTGATCTTATTATGGGAAATAAACACAAATTGTGTCTTTTCAGACATTTTGGACACCATCTTTGCATAACGCAAGGTGTTTGCATCGTCTAATGGTGCATCCACCTCATCTAACAAGCAGAATGGGGCGGGATTAAGGAGGAAGAGTGAGAAAACTAAAGCAATAGCGGTCAATGCTTTTTCACCACCGGAGAGTAGGTGAATAGAGCTATTTTTCTTACCGGGAGGCTGAGCCATAACCTGTACACCTGAATCCAGAATTTCTTCGCCTGTCATTACTAACTGAGCATGACCGCCACCAAATAGCTCTGGGAATAATTTTCCGAAATGGGTATTTACTTGATCAAAAGTACCCTGTAATAAATCGCGCGTTTCTGCATCAATCTTTGCAATCGCATCCGTCAAGGTTTGCATTGCTTCATTGAGGTCGGCAGATTGTGCGTCTAAGAATTGCTTACGCTCACGCGAACTAGCCAACTCATCTAAAGCCGCCATATTGACTGGGCCTAGCGATTGTATTTCAGTATTTAAACGGTTCACTTCAGTTTGTAACGCGCCTACTTTTAAGTCTGGGCTAAAGTTCGCCTCAAGCAATGTAAGATCGGCTTCAGCTTCAGCCAACAAGGTAGCAAATTGTTCGAAGTTCAAACGCGCTGCCTGTTCACGCAATTGTAAGTCCACAACTTTATCGCGCATCGGTTGCAAACTACGTTCCAATTGCATGCGAGCCTCATCAGCTTCGCGTAATTGATGAAGTAATGCATCTTGCTCAGTGCGCGCATTTGCTAGTGCAGCTTCACGTGCACTACGAGCAAGCAATAGGCCTTGAAGCTTATCTTGCGCTTCCTCATCACTTAGTGTTGCCAACTCTTGTGTTGCTAAATCATGCTTATCTTGGATCTCCATGATCTGAGTTCGCGCCGTACTTTGATCACGCTGCAAGTCAGCAATCCGTTGCTGCAAGGAGCGGGTTGCAAAAGCTGCTTCTTGGGCTGCCATCTCAGCAGCCCGAAGAGATTCACGTAACTGATCCCGCTCTAGTGTTGAGTTTTCTAATTTTTCTTGGGCAACTTGCAAGGTCTCTTGAGAATCTTGCTTAGATCCTTCCGCCTGATTTAAATCAGCAGCTGATTGCTCTTGATTTACAGTGGTTTGTTCCATTTGCTGGCGCAATTCAGATAATTCGTTTTGAATTTGTGCCGCACGCTGACTGTATTGCTCTTCAGCTTGGGTAAGTTGCATTCTTTCTACTTCAAAACCATGTGCTTCTTGCACGGCATGCTCAGCGTTAATGCGAGCTTGCTCAGCCGCTTGATGGGCTGCTTGATAATTTGCTACACACTGATCTAATTCACCCTGAAGCTCACTTTGCATTAAACGTTGTGCACGTAATTGCTTCTCTAGACTTTCCATCTCTTGAGCACGAGCTAACATACCAGCTTGTTCAGAATCTGCAGCGTAGAGCTGAACGCTCACACGGCTTACTAAATGGCCTTGTTGAGTAACAAAAGCACCGCCTGCTGGTAACTTCTCACGACGGTGTAATGCATCTTCAAGGCTACTGGCGATATAAATATTGTCTAACCACTCTTGCAGAACTGACGTCAAACGAGCCGCGCCCGCACTTTGAACTCGAGTAAGTAATGGCGTGAAGTCTGCTGGCGGATTAGTATGCGCAGGAGTAATTTCTTCTGTAAGCAAAATAGCTAAACGGCTTGGGGGTGCATCATTGGCCAAGGCCAAAGTTTCTTGGACACTCTTAGCCGTAACAGCAGCTAAGCGCTCGCGTAATACTGACTCCAAAGCAGCTTCCCAACCACTCTCGACTTTGAGCTCTTGCCAAAGACGCTTACTCTCTTTAAGTCCTTTGCTCTCTAGCCATGGGCCAATCTTGCCCTGTGCCTGAACGCTAGCTTGCAATGCTGTTAAAGCCGTTAGTTTTGCTTCTGTTTGAGCAAGATCTTGGTTAGCACTCTGAATCTTTTGTTGGGCATTATTGCGAGCCTCATCAGCAGCCGGAACACGTTGTTGCGTATCTCCTGCACGTTGCCGTGTTTCATCAACCTTACGTTGTGCCATTGTCTGGCGATCTATTGCCATTTGCAAGGCTTCTGCATCTGGCCTACGCATACCATCAAGTTCACCAGTTAAGCGGGCTTCACGCCCTTTGAGCTCATCGGATTGCGCTGACATTGCACGAATCCGTTCACCCAAACTCGCTAAACGTTGTTCAATAGAAGCTAAAGTCTCGCGCGCATTATTGAGTTCGCGGGCAGCTGTTTGGTAGGACTCTTCACGAGCAGGCATTTGACCTTGCAAGCTATTCAAATCAGCTAATAATGTTTGTTCTTTTTCAGATGCTTCGCCCATCTCATGTTCAGCAGTACGCTGCGCTTGGGCGGCATCCGTTTCTTGCACAGTCCAACGCTGGAGCTGCGCTTGTAAATCTTGGGTTTGTTGCTGTAAACGTTGGCGTGCTTCTTGCACATAATGAATCTGGGACTCAACCTGACTGACATCAGAATTAGTTTGATACAAATCGCCTTGAGCCTGAGAGACCTTATCTTGCAGCGCGTATTGTTGGGTACGCATTGTCTCTAACTCCGCTTCCGCATGGCGTAACTTAGCAGTCTGCTCTTCAAGTCCCACTTGGGTATCGCGGATACCATTGGCATGACGCTCTTGCTCTTTGCCAGCCTCGGTCTGACGCACAAACCAGAGCAATTGTTGCTGCGCTTTCATTTGTGTAGAGAGCTCTGCATGTCGCTCTGCAACCGTAGCTTGTTTTTCTAAACGCGTGAGTTGCTGATCGAGCTCACGCAAGATGTCTTCAACTCGAGTTAAGTTTTCTACAGTGTCTTCTAAACGTGATGCTGTTTCTTTGCGACGCTCTTTGTATTTGGATACACCAGCAGCTTCCTCTAAGAAAATACGTAATTCTTCCGGCTTCGCTTCTAAGATGCGATTGATCGTACCCTGTCCAATGATGGCGTAACCTCTTGGACCCATACCAGTGCCCAAGAAAATATCTTGAATATCTTTACGGCGCACTACTTGATTATTCACGTAGTAACTAGAATTGCCATCACGCGTCAAAACACGCTTAACACCTAATTCAGTAAAAGCGCTCCATTGCCCTTGCGCCCTACCATCTGAATTGTCAAAAAGGAGTTCCACACTGGCACGACCAGATGGCTTACGTAAACCTGAGCCATTAAAAATGACATCCTGCATAGACTCACCACGCAACTCACTGGCGCGAGATTCGCCTAAAACCCAGCGGACGGCGTCAATAATGTTCGACTTTCCGCAACCGTTAGGGCCCACAACGCCAATTAATTGGCCAGGCATTTCAAAATGGGTTGGGTCAACGAAAGACTTAAAGCCGGAAAGTTTGATGGATTTCAGTTGCACGGCGTACTTTGCAGGGAAAAAAGGGGTTTAAATAAAGGGGTAATTAATTAAAGCTAAAGT
>CANHLB010000092.1 GCA_947461335.1 Burkholderiaceae bacterium
ACGGGCTGCCCAAGATTTGTAGTTTGGAGTACCCTCATCGCCTTCAACTGCATTGCCATTCTCAGTATTTTTAAAGTAACCACTACGCGCTAAGTCTTGGCGAATGATTTCAGTAACGCTCGTAGGTAATTTATTCTCATCTTTAAAACGCATTACCGCGATGGGATAAAGCGATTGACCTACGCCAGTGATTTCAATATTCATTTGTGCAAATGCAGGCGTTGCCATGGCAATACCGAGAGCTACTAGTGCCGAACGAAAGAAATGGAACCTCTGAATCAATTGCAACATGCTTTAGTCCTTGGGTTTGAAGGTCAGCTTAACTTCACGTTGTGGAATCTTGCCATTGTCATCTTTTGGCAAGCTTTCTGCACGAGATAGAGCTAGTAGTACGGCACGATCCCAACTAGTGTTGCCGCTAGAAGTTAAAACACTGGTACTTAAGATGGCGCCATCGGGAGCTAAGACCACCTGAATGACTGCCGCAGGATTGCCGCTGACCGATTCTGCATTAAACACAATCAAGGGTTTTACTTTTTTAATCACCTTATCGGTCCAGCCTGGAGGTGCATTGCCACCGCCTCCAACGCCACTACCAACTGCACCACCACTACCGCCTTCTGCTCCCGCAGCTGCGCGCAAACGGGCTAATTGATCAGCGCGTACTTTTTCAGCTGCAGCATTGGCTTTAGTTTCTGCAGGTGAAGGAGCTTTAGGTGCTTCTGCTTTTTTAGGAGGCTCTTCTTTTTTTGCTTGTTCCTTCTCTTTAGGTGGAGGAGGCTTTGTTGCTTTAGGAACTTCTTTTTTGGGAGGCTCTTTTTCTACTATCTTTTTCTTGACTGCAATATCAGCAGCCTCTTCTTTCACTGCCGTTTTGAGTTCTGGCTCAGGTGTTGTTTGTACTTGCGGTGCAGAATCCCATAACTCCACCTCAACCCCAGAAGGAGTACTGTTATTCCAACTAATTCCAATCACTAAAAATGCAACCAGTCCTAAATGGACAATTAAGGAAAAAGTCAGGGCGCGTTTAGTGCTCTCTTCTTTCGTGAGGCGCCCACGCTTAAATGCAGATGGTGGGGACTGGAAGGTGGATGAACTATTCATGGGCAAAAAGCGAGCCGAGAGACATTAGTCTTTTAGATCCTTATTGGCTTTTAACTGCAAGGCCAACACGTTTCACACCATTTTCTTTTAGCTTGGACATCACTTCCATCACGGTCTCGTATTTAATCGATTTATCTGCGGCAATCACAATAGGCTGATCAGCTGACTTTTCTGCTTGCGTTCTCGCAAAAGCACCAAGCTCAAATTTATTCAGAGTTTGCACGGGATCACCCTCCTTACGCACGATGACATTTTCATTGGCATCAATCGTCAGAAAGACAGGGGGTAATGCTTGTACCTTAGCGCCACCTACAGTTGGCAAGTTCACAACGCCTGGATTGACCATCGGTGCTGTGACCATAAAGATCACCAGCAGTACCAACATCACATCGATATAAGGGACGACGTTGATATCGGACATCGCCCGACGTTTATTTTTTCGCAAAGAGGAGCCGGCCATAAGGTTTCGTCTCGCTTAACGACCAGCAGTTTGACGCTGCAAGATGTTAGTGAACTCTTCAATAAAAGTTTCAAAACGAATAGAGAGGCGATCCACATCGGTAGCACAGCGGTTATAGGCAACCACGGCTGGAATCGCTGCGAACAAACCAATCGCAGTTGCTACGAGTGCTTCAGCAATACCAGGCGCAACAGCAGCTAAGGTCGCGTTTTGCACATTTGCTAAACCACGGAATGCATGCATGATTCCCCAGACAGTTCCAAAGAGACCGATATAAGGAGATACAGAGCCAACCGATGCTAAGAAAGGCAGATTGGCCTCCAAAATATCCATCTCACGCTGGTAGGTCGCTTTCATAGCACGACGGGCAGCATCAATTTCACGAACTTTCATGAACTCTTGCATGCCAGCTTCAAAGATGTGCTCAAGCACAGCGTCACTGCGGGTATTGCGCTGGGCTGACTCTAAAAGGGTATTGAGGTCTCCACCAGACCAGAAATCACGCTCGAAACGTTCGGTATCTCGCCTCACCCCTCGTAAAACAGCGGTTTTCTTGAAAATGATGGCCCAAGAGGCGACAGACATGCCTAGTAATAACAACATTACCAACTGGACTAATAGGCTGGCATTGAGCACCAGAGAGAGAAAGGAGAGGTCTTGTGTAGTGGTCATGGTGGATTTTGTATGATGTAGGTTGATTTTACTAAGTTAATTCACTCAGCAATCCAATTTCATCAGGATTATTACTATGTTTGACCGCCAAAACACTTTAGCCAAAACCGACCCGCAGCTTTGGGAAGCCATCCAGAAGGAAAATAAGCGCCAGGAAGACCATATTGAGCTTATTGCCTCTGAAAACTACGCCTCACCATCAGTGATGCAGGCACAAGGCTCTCAGCTGACCAATAAGTATGCCGAAGGCTATCCAGGTAAACGTTATTACGGTGGTTGTGAGTTTGTAGACGTCGCTGAACAATTAGCGATTGATCGCGTAAAGGCGTTGTACGGTGCTGAGGCAGCAAACGTTCAACCCCATTGTGGCGCATCAGCGAATCAAGCCGTGTTCTTGGCTTTCTTAAAACCAGGCGACACCTTTATGGGGATGAGTTTGGCTGAAGGCGGTCACTTGACTCACGGCATGGCTCTCAATATGAGTGGTAAGTGGTTTAACCCAATTTTCTACGGCCTTGATAAAAACGAAGCGATTGATTATGAGCAAATGGAACGTTTAGCTCGTGAGCACAAACCTAAATTGATTATTGCGGGTGCATCTGCGTACTCTCTTGTGATCGACTGGGAGCGCATTGGTAAGTTGGCTAAAGAAGTCGGTGCCATTTTTATGGTGGATATGGCGCACTACTCTGGCCTGATTGCTGCTGGCGTTTATCCAAACCCAGTGCCCCATGCTGACATCGTGACTTCTACAACGCATAAGAGCTTGCGCGGCCCTCGTGGCGGCATCATCTTGATGAAGGCTGAGCATGAGAAGGCGATTAACTCTGCTGTCTTCCCAGGCTTACAGGGTGGCCCTTTGATGCATGTGATTGCTGCTAAAGCGACGGCATTTAAAGAAGCACAAGAGCCAAGCTTTATCGACTATCAAAAACAAGTGATTGCTAATGCCAGAGCTTTAGCTGAGACCTTAATTGCACGTGGCCTACGAATTGTTTCTGGTGGTACAGATTCACATGTGATGTTGGTCGACTTGCGCGCCAAGAAAATGACTGGCAAAGAGGCCGAGCGTATCTTGGGTGAAGCGCATATTACTTGCAATAAAAACGGTATTCCTAACGATCCAGAAAAACCCATGGTGACTAGTGGTATTCGTTTAGGCTCACCTGCAATGACAACGCGCGGCTTTAAAGAAGCAGAAGCTAGACAAGTTGGTAACTTCATTGCAGATGTTTTAGACAATCCAAATGATCCAGACAATATTGCTAAAGTGCGCGCTCAAGTAGCAGAACTTACTAAGCGTTTCCCGGTCTACGGTTAAGTTGTCATAGAAAAGAAAAGAGCCCACATTGCGCTGCCCCTTTTGTCATAACGACGATACCCAGGTATTAGATACCCGAGTCTCAGACGAGGGCGATACCATTCGTCGTCGCCGCCGTTGTGCCAAATGCGATAAGCGCTTTACCACTTATGAGCGTGTAGAGCTTGTTTTACCCGCTATTGTTAAGAAAAATGGCAGCCGTGTTGAATACAGTCACGAAAAATTGGCTGGCTCATTAAAGCTGGCTCTGAGAAAGCGCCCAGTCTCATCAGACTCTGTAGATGAATCGATTGCCAGAATTGAGGAGAAGCTTCTCAGTCTTGGTGAAAAAGAGATTCCGAGCGAACGTGTGGGTGAGCTAGTCATGCGTGAACTAAAGCGCTTGGATAAAGTTGCCTACATTCGCTTTGCCTCGGTCTACCGAAGCTTTGCAGACATTGAGTCTTTTGAGAGCGCTCTGAAAGAATTGAAATAAGGAATCTAGAGGAGAAATGAAAAAGGACTGCATTGCAGTCCTTTTTCATTAAGCGGAATAATTTACTTCAATACATCAAAGATAGAGGTAGTAATAGCTTCAACGTTACCAGTACCATTTACTTTTCGATAGGCTGGCGCTTTTACTTTATCGTTGGGACTTCCTTGTGCTGCCCATGAAGAGTAGTACTCGACTAATGGACGGGTTTGTGCGTCATAAACCTGCAAGCGCTTACGAACCGTTTCTTCTTTATCGTCGTCACGCTGAATGAGGGGATCGCCAGTCACATCATCTTTACCTGCAACCTTTGGCGGGTTGAACTTGATGTGATAAGTACGGCCTGATGCGGGATCGACGCGGCGTCCGCTCATGCGATCGATAATGGCATCAAAGGGCACATCGATTTCTAAAACGTAATCGATTGGTACACCCGCATCTTTCATCGCTTGTGCTTGAGGAATCGTTCTGGGGAAGCCATCAAATAAATACCCTTTACTGCAATCGGGTTGAGTCAAGCGATCTTTAACAAGACCGATGATGATGTCATCAGACACTAAGCCACCTGAATCCATAATTTTTTTAGCAGCAATACCCAGTTCACTGCCAGCTTTCACAGCTGCGCGCAACATATCGCCTGTAGAAATTTGTGGGATCGCAAATTTTTCGCAAATAAACTGAGCTTGTGTGCCTTTTCCAGCACCTGGTGCTCCGAGCAGAATTAAGCGCATTGTTTTCCCCTTAGAAGATCTGTCATTGTCCCGTAATTTGCCGGGATCTTTTATAGCTAATGACTAGGATTATCCCCAAGAAACCCTAATCCATGTGTGGAAGCGCTATTTGCCTAGCAACTTGCGTACCCGCTCTAGGTCTTCAGGAGTGTCTACGCCAGCTGGTGGAGCCTCTGCGGCGGTATAAACAGCAATGCGATAACCATTCCACAGGGCGCGAAGTTGCTCTAATGCTTCTGCTTGCTCAGGAGGCGCTGGCTCTAGTTTGGCGTAGGCCTGTAAAAAGTCAGCTCGGTAGGCATAAATCCCCAAATGGCGCAGATACTCCGTTTTTTGTATAACTTGAGCATCTCTTAAAAACGGAATAACCGATCTAGAAAAATACATTGCTTCGTTAGCCTGATTGAGAACTACCTTTACGACATTGGGATTTTCAATCTCCGCTTTTTCAGAGATGGATACAGCTACCGTTGAAATCGCGCACTGTGCGTGATCTGCCAAAGTTTGTGCAACTTGATTAATGAGCGCTGGGGGAATCAGAGGCTCATCTCCTTGAACATTCACGACTAAGGTATTGTCAGTTAACTTGAGGAGCTGCGCAACTTCAGCAATACGATCAGTTCCCGTAGGATGATCAGCACTGGTTAGCAAGCATTCAATATCGTGCTCATTGCAGACGGTCTGTATTTCAGATGAGTCGGTAGCAACAATAACCCTTTTTGCATTCGATTCTTTGGCGCGTTCCGCTACCCGAATCACCATCGGTTTGCCACCAATATCAGCCAGCGGCTTGCGCGGCAATCTGCTTGAACCCAGCCTTGCTGGAATAACGACCAAAAATTCTGGGATTTTATCGGCGCTCATGCAAAAAGATGTTTAAAAATGACTTAAAGAATTTCATCTGCGCTCAGAGCGCGCGCTTCGTCTACCAGCATGACAGGTACATCATCACGAATAGGATAGGCTAGGCGATCGGCTTTGCAGATTAATTCATGTTTGTCAGTATCCAAATGCAAAGAACTTTTGCATAAAGGGCAAACCAAAATTTCGAGAAGGCGTTTATCCATGATTGTCTAAATTAATAATAACGATAGAAAGATTGAAATATCGATTCAAATATCTGATTCAAATATCTTTTACTCAGTGTAGTGCTTAAGTGTATTGCTCAAGTGTAGCTCTTAAATGGGAGCTTATAAGGTGTAACGATGGGGATCGGGTCTTTGTAGAATCGATTGCACCCAGTCTAGCAAGTTATCTGGTAGCTCTAAATTGAAGGGGACTACCCAAATCCGCTCATCGCTCATCGAGGCGCATTTAACGGCGTCTTTTTCAGTTATTAGAATGCATGGCGCAGAAATGCCTGCAAAAAACTCTGGTGTGTATTGCGCGTGATCCGGTAGGCTAATACATTTGCCGGAGATGCCCTGTTTTTGCAGGGCAGTGAAAAAGCGCTGTGGGTTGCCTAGGCCAGCAACAGCGGTCATTTTGGCAGGCAAAAATTGATCTGCAAGCTGTACCAGTGTCTGAGTATTCGCATGGTTAATGAGTTGATACGGCGTACCTAAGCTACCCAATAAGTTGAAGGCCCGACGTCCCTGGAAGTACTCATCTAGCAAGCCGAGCTTTTTTGCATTGGCTGGCTCTGTAAATAGGGTGGCATCCCGATCTCTACTAGCAGGCTCACGAAGCGGTCCAGCTGGCAATAAAAAAGCATTACCATCACCACGACCATCACGCACCACAAATTCAATATCACGCCCGCCTTCACGAGCAGGCCAGCAGGATAAACCGCTGTGCTGCAAGCCATCATCACTAATAATCACGTTCACATCGGGAGAATGTTTTAGCAGGGCCGCAATACTTTGGCGACGTTTGGGAAATACCCACAGCGGAAATTGATCATGGGTGCGTTTTGCAATCAGTACTGGTTCATCACCAACTAATGCAGGATCAGAATTAGCATAAACTTGCAGTGGAGCTGTGAGTGATGAAGATCCATAGCCCCTACTGATGATTCCAGGCTTCCATCCTTGTGTTGCTAAGCCTTGCGCAAGTGCAATCACAATCGGTGTCTTGCCAGTGCCACCAACCCGTAGATTACCCACAATGATGACTGGCACTGGAACAGCTTGAGGATTACCAAGTCCTATATCGGTAATGATTTTGCGCACCCGCAGCACTAGACCATAAAGCCAAGATAAGGGCCATAGTACTAGCGCAGTAGGGCCACGTCTTTCCCAAAACT